>JALZVZ010000261.1 GCA_023299945.1 Altererythrobacter sp.
GGCGAGACTTTGCGTCCCCGCAAAACCGAAGCTGCCATTTGCAAATCTTCCAATTTGGCGCCCACGCATGCCCCGATATAGCATTGGTCAACAGCGACGTCGCTGAATTCGTTAGCGGATTTTGTATTCTCAGGAGCATGAGGGGCGGCGACCTGCGGGCTAAGTTTACTCACATCAAGCGTTACTGTTTTGAAGTAAGTTGCCCCTTCGTCTGCAACCCATTGCTGCGCGCCTTCCCATTGCCCGCCGGTTTGTTTTAGCGCCTCAATTGTCACCGCATCCACGCCGATAATGCCTGCCTCTGCGCCAAGTTCGGCTGCCATATTTGACAGAACCAAGCGTTCAGACATCGACATGGCTGCGACGGTGGAGCCGGTAAATTCCACTGACTTGAAGCTGTTTTCCATGCCCATCTCGCGACATAGCCAAAGCATGATGTCTTTGGCGGTGACATGCTCCCCAAGCTCGCCGTCAATCTGCACTTTGATCGTTTCAGGTACTGTTGTCCAAGTTTCGCCCGTGATGGCGATCGCAGTTGTATCGGTGGCTCCAAAGCCCGCCGCATAACAGCCGAACGCGCCGGCTGTCGGCGTATGGCTATCGCCGCCTGCGACAAACATTCCAGGGGCCAGTAATCCGCGTTCGGGCATGATCGCATGTGAAATGCCCTGCATATCAAAGAAGTTTTTGACCCCGTATTCGCTGGCAAATTGGCGCGAGATCGCGAGAATTTCCGCGGACTGCGCATCCACGGCAGGAACATAGTGATCAGAGACCACTACAACCTTGTCTGGATCCCAAAGCTTGCAGCCGAACTCTTTCAATCGGGGACCCCATTTGCGAGGTCCGGAGGCATCTTGCCCCATCAAAAGATCGACCGAGACGGTGAGAATTTCGCCGGGCATCACATTGTCCTTGCCGCAAGCCTTGGCAATTATTTTCTGGGTCAGGGTCATTTTAGAGGTCTGTGCCTGTGCCATCGGTTTGCTTTTCCTCTGAGGGCTGTTTGCCTGCATTTTTGTGGCAACAATTGAAGTGCTGGTCATATTAAAGCTATTGATATAATAATATACCAAATTGTGTTCGACCACAACTGATCCCTATTTTTTTGGATTGGCATCGGGCGCATTTCAAAAGGGACCCCGCTATGAAAAATTCGCCATTACCTCTTGCTGGTGTGAGGGTTTTGGATTTGTCACGGGTTCTGGCTGGCCCTTGGGCGACGCAATTGTTGGCGGACTATGGAGCGGATGTCATCAAGATCGAAAGGCCCGGATCTGGCGATGATACGCGCGGGTGGGGGCCTCCTTATGTGGCCAATGGCGAGGCAGCTTATTTCCACGCCGCCAATCGGAATAAGAAATCAGCCGCGATTGACATGGCAACGCGCGATGGCGCCAGTTTGATCCGCAAGCTTGCCAGCCAAAGCGATATTGTGGTCGAGAATTTCAAAGTCGGCGGCTTGTCCAAATATGGCTTGGACTATGAAACCGTATCAGCCGCCAATCCCAAAATTGTCTATTGCTCGATAACCGGCTTTGGCCAGACGGGGCCCAACAGCCACCGGCCTGGCTATGACTATTTAATCCAAGCCATGACCGGACTGATGTCTGTGACGGGTCAGCCCGATGGCAGTGCAGGGGCGGAGCCGATGAAGGTTGGTGTCGCTGTCTCGGATCTGTTTACCGGCCTTTATGCGACCACAGCCATTCTTGCCGCGTTGCGCACTGCGGAGGCAAGTGGGCGGGGCTGCCAACTGGATGTCGCGCTGCATGATTGCCAGCTTGCTGCTTTGGCCAATCAGGCGGCTAACTTTTTGGCGACCGGCACATCGCCCAAGCGGCTCGGCAATGCGCACCCAAGCATTGTGCCCTATCAAGTGTTTGACACAAGCGATGGGTATATTGTCGTGGCGGTTGGCAATGACGGACAGTTTCAAGCGTTTTGTAAATGTTTGAACCGGCCGGACATCGGCGATCAAGCAAGCTGGCGGACCAATAAGGGCAGGGTCGAAGACCGCGAAAATCTATTGGCTCAGATATCCCCCTTGCTCAAATTGCGCACAACCAAGGACTGGGCCAAGACCTTTAATGATGGCGGTGTTCCGCACAGCCCTATCCGGTCGGTTGGAGAAGCATTACAATCAGAACAGGTCGAGTCTCGCTCGCAAATTTTGGAACATGCAGAGGGGCTTCGCACAGTGGGTCAGCCAGTCCCGTTTCCAGGACAGCCTAACGAGCCGCCGCCGACGCTGGGCGCGCATACCGATGAGGTTTTGCGGCAATACCTTGGCCTTGATGAGGCCGGTGTGGATGATTTGCGCACACAAGGAGCAATTGGATGACACGTTCTACCTCGGTATTGAGCACCGGCCTTATGGCCTCCCTTATCGGCGCCGCTGCTTTTGGCTGCGCTCCTGCCTTGAGCCAAAATGCAGCTTTAGCCGCGCCGGAGGGTCCGGTGCCAACCTCTCAGGCATATATTGCTGCAATGTGCACATTGGCAGGTGATTGGTCCGGCAAATTTGAGCAGTATCAGGAAGGTGAACTTGTTCGTTCAGCGCCAATGGAGGTTGGATTTCAATGCCAGCCTGGTGATGATGTCTTGATGGAAACGAACACCTTCGTTCCGGAAGAGGGTGATGCTTTCTCGACTCTAAAGGTGATTTTTCCCGCTGAAAAAATGATCAAGGACAGCCTAAATGAGGCCAATGATGAGGCCAATAACCGAGCATCAAAAATGCAGATGTCCTACTTCTATGGAGGGATAGAAAAAATCTATTTCTTCAAAGCAGTCAGCCTTACCTATGATGATGCACAGAATTGGAAAGCTGCCCGACAATCATCGGAATTGGTCCATGCAACAGATAAAACGCCCCCTGTATCGCGCTACACCCATATTCGTGATGGCGATAAATTCACGATGATCCGTGAGGTGAAATCCGAACGGGACGCGGAATATTGGACGCTCTCTTCTAAGCTCATCCTGAGGCAAGAACCGTGAGTGTTAGGCGGCATATGGCAAGGTTTTGTGCACCGGTTTTGGCAGTGCTGATCTCTGCTTGCGCGCCTATGCAAACGCCGCTCGGAACGACTGCCGCGGTGCCTCCAACATCAGCGCAGAACGCGGCAGGCACTGAAGCTAATCCCAAAATTAGTCTGAGCGATTTGCGAGAAAAGTACCAAATCGCCTCCTCAAATTACATCGATCTGGATGGCGTGAATTTGCACTACGCCGACGAAGGTAAAGGGCAGCCGATCTTGTTGCTCCCACCATCTTTTCTCAATTTCAGAGCATGGGACGGCGTCGCTCAGACCCTGGTGGAGAATAACTACAGGGTCATTCGGCCTGATTTCCCCAGCACTGGACTAAGCGGTTTGGATGCCTTGGCAAAGGGCGATGAGCCGGTTGATTTTTTCAACCGTAACGCTGACATTGTGGCCAAGCTGGTCGATGCTCTGGACCTTGATCAGGTGCACGTGATTGGCACATCGAGCGGCGGCATGGCCGGATTTCGGTTTGCATCCTACAACCCAGATAAGGTCAGCCGCTTGGTCTTGATAAATTCCGCTGGCTTACCGCGCACAAGGCAAAGCAATCCGAACAGAGATCGGGCAGAAGAAAAACAATGGGCGCAGATGGCCGTGAAGCCTCCGGCATATTGGGCAAACCTGCTATCCCGTAACTTCTTTGAGCCGCAAGAGGCGCCCAATTGGCTGGTGTCATTGGCCTATGACGTCAACCGCAGATCGGAAGAGGTCGCCCCGGGATCCTATGCGTTTAAGACCGGCGACCCCAAGACGATCCTAGCGGGAATAACCGCTCCGACACTTATCCAATGGGGTAAATCAAACCCTACAGTATTGCATCTTGATGCTGATGTTTTTGAGCATTGGATGACGGGCGCGCCCACTTTGATCCGTAAGTATGAAGGGCTCGGCCACTACCCCTATATCGAAAATAAAGAGCTGATCGTGAACGATGTTTTGGCGTTCCTTGACGGTAGAATGAACAGTGAATTGCGCCAAACGATGCGGGTGAGACCAGCCAGAAAATGATCGGTTTGTGAGAGCAGCAAGAGAGGAATTACTATGACAAAGACACATTTAATGACCAATCGCCGTCAGGTCATGGTCGGTGGCCTATCAGCAGCTTTGATCGCTGGTTGTTCGCCAAGAAGCTCATGGTCCAGTTCAGAGGCAGATGTTGTTGTCATTGGCGGCGGGATGGCCGGAGTTGCCGCGGCTCTTTCTTTGGAAGAGCAGGGGGTCAAAGTTCAAATTGTCGAGGCGGATAGCCAGTTGGGCGGCCGCTGTTACACCTTAAGGACGCAGGACGGCGCGTTTGATTGCGGGGCGACAACCATCGGCCCCAATTATGGCTCAGTGCTCTATCATGCCAATCGCGCTGACGTGCCGTTCATCGCGCCAAATTCAAAGGATAAGTTTAGCTACCATATCAATGGGCAGTTTGTTCATCCTGATGCCTGGCAATCATCCCCGGCCAATCTTCTGGTTGGCGGCGAGCGGGCGATACTGCCAGAGCAGCTGGAATTTCCGACTGTGATGCAGCACAATAAAATTGAGGACATTCACAAATGGAATGCTGATGAATTGCTGGCTTTCGATGTTCCGCTCGGCCAATATTTGCGTAAGAACGGCGTGTCTGAAGAGGCTCTTCGCCTCATTGATCTCACCTCGAACACTATGGGACTAGACCAGACGTCGGCGCTGTTTCAAATGCGTGAATTTGCCGGAATCGCGCCGCCCAAGGCAGGCGATAAGGTGCGTGAGGTTTATGATGCTGCGGGCGGGCCGCCAGGGTTCTACAATGTGAAAGGCGGCATGCTCACTTTGATTGAGCGTATCGCGGCAAACCTTAAGTCAGAGCCGATTTTGAACGATGCGGTCTCGGGGATCGATGTTGAAAAAGACGCAGCCACGGTCACCTTGGCCAGTGGAAAAACGATCCGCGCAAAGGGTGTCATTTGCACCGTGCCATATTCAGCAATGAGCTCGATCGCGATCACCCCTTCGCCAAGCGGACCGAAGAAGGCCGCGCTTCAAAATTCGCTATATACGCTAACGACCCATGTGTTCTTCATTCCCAATGAGCCATATTGGGAAAAGGATGGACATCCAGCCGGCTTGGTCAGCGACGACATTGTAGAGCGCGTTATGGCCAATCATGACGAGGACGGCAAAGTCGCTTGGCTTGACGTTTGGATCAATGGAACGGCCGCAGCTCAGCTTGATAAAATGGGCGAAAAAGAGATAGTCAAATTTGTGCAAAAACGGCTGGGCGAATTGCGACCATCCATGCAAGGAGCGCTTTCCCCAGTGGGTGCATACAGTTGGGGACGCAACCCTTATGTGCGCGGCAATAAACATGTGATGCGGCCGGGTGAGGTGCAGGCAATAGCCCCTTGGATGGCAACGCCCATTATGGACCGCCTTCGTTTTGCAGGTGAGCATACACGAAGCACGCAGGCCGGACTTGAGGCCGCCGCTGCATCAGGGATGCGCGAGGCAGCCGCCTATATGGACCTGTTCGCGTAAAACGCGTCCCGAATGCCAATGGTGCGAGCTAATTTGTAGCTCGCACCTAGCATTCAGAACCGCGTTCTTTTGGGCCTATGATCAAAGTCTTCGAGTGAAGCGTTAGAGCCTCGGCCCCTAGCTCTTTTGCGTTCCCACAATCGTGTAATAGCCGATGCCGATTACGACGCCTTCGGCGCGTTTTGCCTTCATCACTTCGGGCATGGTCTTGGGCAAGTGGATGCTTTCGATCTGCTGCATGAAGAATTTGTCTTCTGGGAAGCCAGAGGAGCTGTACAGCCCGCTTAGATCTTCGTCCTGAAGGCCGCCCATATAGGGCTCATTGTTGTAATGGGCGTTCCATTCGCAAAGATACTGGCCGAACGGATCTTCTGCACCCACAACATCCATATGGATCATAATGCCGCCCGGTTTTAACAAGCGATGGCATTCTTCGATAATGTTCTTGAGCGCCTTATGCGATGTTTCATGCATCAGAATATGCGAAACAATCAGATCAAAAGATGCGTCAGGATAGTTGGTCTTCTCAGCATTCTGCTGGCTGAAATGAACAGCTTTACCGAGCGATTTTGCACGGTAATGGCCATACTCAAGACAAGGCGCTGCGACGTCGATGGCGTGCACTTCGGCCGCTGGGAACACATCCAGATATGGAACCGAACTGTGGCCAATGGTGCAACCCATATCCAGAATTGATTTCGGCTCAAAATCTGGGTGGTTGTCTTTGATCCAAGTCGCAAGCGACAAGCCCATGTCATCGGCAAGCGGCCCTGTTTTACCGTGGAAATACACATTCACGGTGCGATCAAATTCCGCGCCGGCTAAAAAGTCTGCATCATCGGTTTTGGTATGATAGCCGCCCGGCTTGCAGTGAATGTCGGCATTGGTGTGGTATTTTGGAATTTCAAGCTCAGCATCGAGTTTGAGCGAGCCAACCGCATTGTCTAGCCGCGCTGCTTTTGCTTTGAGATCTGGCATCTGGCGCTCAATACTGGGGCGCACAGTGTGGTACATCATCTCTTGGCTCGTTCGCATCAAAGAGCCCCACATCTTATTGAACGGCTCCTCATTCAGCGCCTCGCGCACTTCCTTACGAGTTTGTGGAGGGCGACCAAGTTCCTTTTGAAACTCGGGAATGATCTTCTTTTTGTACAGAATGTCATTGCCGGGCATTACCCGCTCGTAAATATGCATCATGAAACTGCGTAAAAAGGCCTGTTGCGATTGCTCGTCATGGTTCGCTTCGGGATACATGTCATGTACTTGCTTGTTCATCATTTACCTTCCGGTTCTTGTACCCAATTGCTTCGATAGCCCTGCCATCACCATTTTTTGGGGGCAGGTTTGCGCAGGATCGCTCGTATTTTGACGTATTCTAGGTCAAAAAACCAACATGGCCTATTTGTCAGTTTCTATCGAGCGATTGAACTGGCCAATTGGACAATCGCGGCGCGGCCTGCCTAATCTAATTTTAGATCAAGCAAATTCAATGCTTTCATTTAGGAACCCCAATAATGCCTGCTCGTCAAGAATATGACTACATCATCGTCGGGGCTGGGTCGGCGGGCTGCGTTTTGGCCGATAAACTTTCCCGAGACGGGAAGCACACGGTGGCTATCGTGGAAGCAGGCGGGAAAGATAACTCTTTAGTCGTAAAGATCCCCGCAGGGGCGATGAAGGCTGCCGGCAATCCTGATTTCGATTGGTGCTATGTGTCAGAGCCTGATCCAACCCGCGGCGGGCGCACGGACGCATGGCCGCGCGGCAGAGTGGTTGGCGGTAGCAGCTCTACTAACGGCCAGCTGTATGTTCGCGGCCAGGCGGAGGATTATGACGCTTGGGCTACGCAGGGAAATAAGGGCTGGTCGTACGATGATGTCCTGCCCTACTTTAAAGATATTGAGGGTTACGCTGAGGAAACACACAGCGAACTGCGCGGAACGAAAGGCAAGCTCCATATCGAGAAATTGCGCAAGCCGCATATGCTCAGCGAAGCTTTCGTAGAGGCGGCGGCGCAAACCGGGATCCCTGCTAACCCCGATTATAATGGTGCCAGTCAAGAAGGTGCGGCAATTGTTCAAGTAACCCAAAAACGAGGTTGGCGGCAAAGCTCTTCCACGGCGTTTTTGAAACCTGCTTTGCAACGAAAAAATGTGCATCTTATCGTTGACGCCCTTGTCGAAAGAATTGACCTTGAAGGCAAGGTTGCGCGCGGCATCACCTATACCAGCGAAGGCGAAAGTAAGACGATCACGGCGCGGCGAGAGGTTATCTTGGCCGCAGGCGCAATTGGATCTCCTCAATTGCTAATGCTGTCGGGAATTGGCCCAGCGGATCATTTGAAAGACCTTGGCATCGGTGTGACCGCAAATTTGGCCGGCGTGGGGCAAAATATGCAAGAACATTCAGGTGTCTGGATCGTTCAACAGGTCGTCGATAGCGTGCGCACCGTGAATCAAGAATACAATCTTATGGGCGCTGTCCGTAACGGGCTGCGTTACATCATTGATGGAACCGGTGCAGCGGCTAGCCCGCCTGCGCAAGCGACAGCCTTCATTCGCTCAAGCGAGCGCGAGGCAACACCTGATGTCCAAGTGTTGTTTACTCCGCTGGGGTACACAATCGAGGGGCAGGATGTTGTTCCAATGAGCACACCTGCGATGATGTGTGTCCCAACCGTGTGTCATCCCGACAGTCGTGGCGAGATCAAACTGGCGGCTGCCAATGCAGCCTCGGCCCCTTTGATCCTGCCGCAATTGCTGAACGATGACCGGGATTGTGCGCGGCTGCAGGCGGCTTGTGAATGGGTTCGAGAGGTGTTTTGCGCTCCTTCGATGAAACCTTATGCAATGGGAGAGCAATTCCCCGGTCCGCAAATCTCAAGCGGTGAAGAGTGGCGCGAATTGTTCCGCGCGGCAGCTGGTCCAGTCTATCACGTGACCAGCACATGCGCGATGGGATCAGGTCCACAGAGCGTGGTTGATGACCAATTGCGTGTCCATGGAATTGAGAGGCTGCGAGTGGTCGATGCATCAATCATGCCGCGCATCACAAGCGGCAATACCAATGCCCCTGCGATGATGATCGGGGCAAAAGGGGCAGACCTAATCCTTCAGGCGGTCTGATTTGAAAAGCCGAACACCGCACGATGAAGCTTGGGGCATCATCTCTCTGTAAGCGGCGTCACTTTCAATTCGACCAACTTGTACTTTAAGGCAGGCGAAGGCCCAAAGCGGACATCAGCGCGAACAACGATCCGGCTTCCTTGGGTCAACCAAACTTCTGAGCCGCTGGCCATCCGAAAATGGTCAGTTGTGATGTCATAGCCTTCTGGCATCTTGATTTTTTCTTCACCGACAAAGGTGTATGTGCTCGGCCGGTAACTGCCCGACAATGTGCCGCCGTAGGAACCGCCCATCCAAAACACTTCACGCGGCTGATCGCCCGCTTTGTCCATGTCATATTGAAGGAAATGAAAGCCATCTGCGGCGACCGGACCGGTACCGATCGAGCGTGTTTCTTTCGCATTCGTAGAGGGGAGAGATGCGACTGTGATGCCATCGCTTTCTTCGGAAAGGCCAGGACCATTATGGAATGCCTGATCGACACCTTCTGCAGAATGCAGAACATAGCTTGAGCCAAGCGCTTGGGTGGGCGAGCGATTATGCATAAATGCCTCACCTATCACGCCGTCGGCTTCAACAATTATGGTGGCGTGCCGCACTTCGCCTGCGCGCGAGGTTTCAGAGGCAACTTGCATGACTCGCGAACCATCTTGATGCAGGAACATCGTCCAATGATCGGTCCCGCAATTGGAGCCATCTGATGCAGTGCACACAGTTTTACCTCGGTAAACCCGCTGGAGAGTGCTCGAAGGAGCGGCCTCAACCGCCGCTTTAGCTGCGGGAGTTTCCACAGCACTGCTTGGCGTTGCAGCTTCCGTTTGGGCAACCGCTGCAGTGCAACCACAGGCGCCCGCCAAAAAAAGGCAGGGAACAAGCTTCGTAGCTATCGATGAGCTCCGCAAATTCAGCATATCAATTTCCTTTTCGCGAAACTGGTTTAGTTATCGCTCAACTGCGATCAAAGATCTCAAATGCGACCCGTTCGCCCGATTCCATAGCCGATTCCATGCCGACCTCTAGACGTTTGGTATGCTCGCCTGCGAAGTGAAGCAGGCCATGCGGTTTGACCAAGGCATTGGCATAACGCAATGCGTGGCCAGCCGGCAGTGCACTGCTGCAGCCAGCTTGATAGGGTTGGCTGCCCCAAGAATGAACGCCGCTTACTTCCAATTTTCCAGCAGTAGATGGCCGCATCGCCTCGATCTGTTTGAGGACAAACTCGGATCGGTCTTTTGGCGAGAGTTGATCGAGCCGGTTGGCTTTTTGGCCGGTGGACAAGGCCACCAATCGGTCGCGCGATCCATCGTAATCATACGCCTGTCGTATAACATTGACTGGACCATCGCTCCACATGGAGGCATCCATGTCATCATCTTCCCAGTAAGGCTGTTTGACATTCATATAGACGAATGTGGTGTTGGCATAAGGCGTAAGCATTACCGCCTCGCGCTGATCACCAACCAAATGGGGGTAGATCGAAATCCGCCGCAGGACGCTGAGCGGAACGGCTGAAACTACGAATTTCGAAGAATAGCGGGTTCCGTCAAGACATGTAATTTGCGCGTCTGTGCCTTCCATATCGATCCGGGTCACAGCCTGATTGCGCCGCACAGCATCGCCGAGGGAGGCGGCCATGGCTTCTGGCAGTCTTTGTGTGCCGCCCACAACGCGCGCGCTGACGGGGGCTGATTGTTCAAACGAATCGCCCTCGACGCTTTCGCCTTCGGTTTCCTCCATGAAACTACGAGGGATGCCCTGCAATTTATCCAAAATGGACGCGTTCCAAAGGTCAGGAGCGATCAAGCCTTGCCCTATTAAGCGCAGTGCAGCGGGCGAAGCGCCAAGTGTTTGCAACCACTGACCAACAGAAACATCCAGATTGCCCGCAGCAGCTTCCAACCATTGCTCATTGCTTGTGAATGGATCGTGTTTGATGAGATAGTGCCCCAAAAGCTGGGTTGGCAACAATTCTCGTTCTTGGCCAACAGTCTTGTTCAGGCCAGATTTTGCCCAATCTTCCTTGGAAATTAATTTGCCATCCAAAGAGAAAGAGAAAGGAGCGTTGAAATTTGCGCCCTTTTCCAGGCCTACGCCTAGACGTTGGGCCATATCCCTGACGCGTGCATATTGCGGGCCGATTTGGTTCGCGCCATATTCAGGCCGACCCTCAATATCATCAGCGGTAAATGCTCGTCCGCCTATCCGGTTCGATGCCTCTAAGACGGTGACTTTGTAACCCGCATCTTTCAGCACCATCGCTGCATTCAATCCGGAAAACCCTGCACCGATGACGATTACATCGGTTTTTTCCGCAGCAAGAGCGGCTTGAGGAAATGATCCAGCTTGCACAGCGACAGCTGTTGCTAACGCTGAATTGGTTACAAACTGCCTGCGGTTCATTTTTGTCAAAGCTGAAACCTCCTCGCCTGAATGTGATGTAAATTGAGATCTTTATTCTTCAACTCATAAGGAGAGTCGAACTGATTTTAGAATTTGCGGCAATGCTTGACCACTAGAGTAAAGTGATCGTTGCTGGCGTGAGCAGAGCGAATAGCGCTGCATTGTTAAGCAGCTTGGATTTCTTTATTTGTGCTGACATAATTTGACA
>JALZVZ010000262.1 GCA_023299945.1 Altererythrobacter sp.
CAATTGCTGAAAAACATCCAGATTGGTGTGTGCTGGTTAATTCTGCGTCAGTGTTTGATTATGACGGAGTAACCAGTCTCGATCCAATCACGAACACCAAGGCAATGCAGATCAACGCCGCAACCCCAGCGCGAATGGCGCAAGCTTTCTTGGCACATCCACATGCGCAAAACGGGCTCCGGTCAGGCAAGCGCATCATCCAAGTGACAGACCAAAAGCTGGAAAATTCCAACCCCGATTTCTTCAGCTATACCATGAGCAAACATGCGCTGGATGCGACGATCAAAATGCTGGCGAAAGGCGCGCCCTCGCCGCATGACCGAATTTACGGTCTTGCCCCTGGCGCGATCCTCGCCAGCCATGATCAAAGCGAGAGAGAGACGGAAATCTCGCACCGCTTAAATCCATTACAGCGCAAAACCGGCGCGGATGAAATTGCAGGCACGGCGCTATTTTTGGCAGGCGGACATCTGCGCAGCGGCGAAACGATATTCGTTGATAGCGGACAGCATCTGCTCGATCAGCCACGCGATGTTATTTATCTTGCACGAGAATTGGCAAAGATGGACACTGTGGGAACCCAGGATATGGGGACCAAGCAATCATGAAAAAGCACGCATTTTCCACGCGCATCTGGCATTGGATCAATGCCATCAGCCTGATCATTTTGTTTATGTCAGGGCTCAATATTTCTAATGCCCACCGCTATTTATATTGGGGCGATTACGGTTTTGATAAGGCCGATGCGTGGCTATCCGTCATCCGCTTTCCTAATTGGGCGACGATCCCTGGCAGTTACAATTTAGCGGAGGCGCGCGATTGGCACACGATTTTTGCATGGCCCTTTGCATTGGCCTTGCTGTTTATGTGGATCGCGATGTTGATGAACCGGCATTTTAAGCGCGATCTCACCACCACCCGCGCTGAATGGAAGCCAAACGCAGTGTGGAAAGACATTGTCAGCCACGCAAAGCTGAACTTTGATCACGATCCAGCGAATGGCAAATATAATTTTCTACAGAAATTTTCCTACGGATTTGTGCTGGGTATTATGTTGCCGCTGATGATCTTTTCCGGCCTTGCAATCAGCCCGGGTTTTGAGCCTGCTGCACCTTGGATGGTTGATATTTTAGGCGGGCGGCAGAGCGCGCGCTCCATCCATTTTATCATCGCGTTCGGGCTCTTGGCATTCTTCGTTGTCCACATTGCTTTGGTTCTGATGACTGGGCCGATTAAGCAACTCAAAGATATGATCACAGGAGGAAAAGCATGAGCGCTCCTATTAAAGCAAAACCCGGCATGAAAGCTGCTTTCAACCGCCGCACCGCCCTTGCTGGCCTTGCCGCATTGGCCACCGGCGCTTGCTCCAAAATTGCCGAAAGCGACACGGGCCGCGCAGTGGCAAAGGCCGCCGAAGGCTGGCACCGAGGCGCGCATCGCACCCTCGCCAGCCGCCAAGCTTTGGCCCGCGAATTCACCCGCGCAGAACGCTCGCCCACGTTTAAAGGCAATGGCACTGTGCGGATTGCTGATGAAGCCTATCAAGCAGCGCTGGAGGGCGGCTTTACTGATTGGAAACTGGAAGTACGCGGACTGGTCGATACACCGCTTTCGCTGAGCATGGATGATCTGCGCAGTCTAAAGCAGCGCACACAAATCACGCGGCATGATTGCGTTGAAGGGTGGAGCGCAATTGGCGAGTGGACAGGGCCGCAATTGTCCGATGTCCTCGACATGGCCAAGCTGCAAGAAGGCGCAAATTTCATCGTGTTTCGCTGCGCTGATACATTGTCGGGCGGCGAATATTATGAAAGCGTCGACATGATCGATGCCTATCATCCCCAAACCATCATTGCCCATATGCTCAACGGTGAACCTCTGCCGCAAAAGAATGGTGCGCCTTTGCGTATGCGGATCGAACGGCAACTGGGGTATAAGCACCCCAAATATCTCACGGCGATTGAGGCGGTGGCCAGCTTTGACGATGTTTTGGGCGGTAAAGGCGGCTATTGGGAAGACCGTGCAGACTACCAATGGTATGCCGGTATTTAGGCACGCTTAGCTCTATGGGAAAATGCGCTGCATCGCGGCCCAGTCTGATGCGATCATTTGCTCCAGTACGGTGAGATCAACATCGGCTAGCTTGTTGATATACAGGCAACTTGCGCCGGTTTTGTGTTTGCCCAGCTTTTCCAAAAAGCCTGCGCGATCCTTCGCTGCAATATCATCGCAATATCCCCCTTGGAGATAGAGCGAATGCTTGCCTTTGCGCGGGCTGAAGCCTGCGCGCATCCAATGCACTTCGCGCCCGCTGTCATAGGTGGTGCGATATTCGCCATAGCCGATTATGCCGCCTGCCCAGACAGTCGGCTCGGCCCCTGTGACCTTGCGGAACATTGCATCGAGCACTGCGGAATCCTCGCGCTTTGCCGCCGGCTCAACTTGCGCGATAAAATCCGCCACCGATTGAACTGTGGGGACAGTCTTTGCTGCGCCTTTTGCTTTCGACATAATTCGCATCCTCCCAATTGACAGTTTTGCCGCAGAGACACAGTGTAATCCGCAATCAGGACTTTAGGGGATTTTTTGAAGCTATGTGGTTGTTAGACAAATTTCTTAGCCATGCGATTATTCGCGGGCAGATGATCATCACCGACTATGACGGCAAAGAATATAGCTACGGCCAAGGCGCTGTAGGCAGCGATGGGGAATACGCGCCAGAGGTCGGCGGCAAGCCCGGTCCGATCCGCATTCGATTGACCAATAAGAAGGCCGCCAATCACATTGCGCGCTATCCGCAAATGGGTGCTGGCGAGGCGTTTATGTGGGGCTGGCTAGTTATCGACGAGCCGCATGATCTGCGCGATATGATCCTGTTTGTGACAATGAATGCCAAGCGCCTTGGGGATTCCTCCCTCAAGCCCAAAGGCCCGTTCCGCAAGCTGATCCAGAAAGCAAAAGCCAAGGTCGACGGCATCAATCTGCGCAGCAGCGCCCGCGCCAATGCCGAGCATACCTATAATCTCACCCGCGAATTGTATGAGCGCTTCCTCGATGAAGATCGCCAATACACCATGGCCTATTACCGCGAGGATGACCCAGCTGCGACCAGCCTAGAGCAAGCGCAAATGGACAAAAAGGCGCATCTTGCCGCCAAAATGCATTTGAAGCCCGGCATGAAAGTGCTCGATATTGGCTGCGGCTGGGGCGGCTTCGCGCTCTATCTCAATAAAATGTACGGCGTGGAGGTTTTGGGCGTCGCCCTTGCCCCTGATCAAATCAAATTCTCCAATGAACGCGCCGCTGAATTGGGCGTATCGGACATGGTGAAGTTTGAGCTGTGTGATTACCGTGATGTCGAAGGGCAGTTTGACCGCATCTCCAGCGTAGGCCTGCTCGAACATGTCGGCACCATCCATTATCCGCAATTTTTCGAGCACACCAACCGTCTGCTAAAGCCCGATGGCGTGATGATTTCGCATTGCTGCGGGCGCTCTGGGCCGCCTGGCTTTACCGATGCTTGGACCCGCAAATACATCTTCCCCGGCGGCTATATTCCCGCTTTGTCAGAGCTTGTGACGCAATCGGAACGATACGGCTGGCAGGTGATGGATGTGGAGGCGATGCGCTTTCACTACTCCCACACACTGGAGGAATGGTACAAGCGCACCGTCATGCACCGCGAAGAGATCACGGAAATGTATGACGAGGTGTTCTACAATATGTGGCTGTTCTACCTCGCCGGAGCAGAGCAATCCTTCCGCAATGGCACGATGGTCAATTGGCAGGTCCAATATGTGAAGAGCCGCGATGCCATCCCCATGACGCGCGAATATATCCACCACGAGAGCGAGCGCTTGCGTTCTATTGGTGAAATTCCAAGCTGGCGGTTTGATGAGCGCGAGGCGGCCGAGTAATTGAAACCGGTTATTGCGTAACCATCCAGCAGTTTGTGCGAACAGGTTATTATGTAATAATTATTTGAGACGAACACCATGAGCAATCCGCTGATCGACAAATTCCTTGGGTCGGTGGTCAAACAAGGCCGCTTGCAGATCACAATGCCCGACGGCCAACAATATGCGCTGGGCGAACCGGCACCGGGCTTTCCAGAAATTTCGATCCGATTGCGCGATGCAAAAGTGGCGCGCGACATTCTGTTCAATCCGCGCTTGGGTGCAGGCGAAGCTTACATGGATGGACGCATCATAATCGAGCAAGGCGATGTTATGGGCCTTGTTCAATTGCTGCGCGCGAACAAACCGTGGGAACGCGGCGGCCAGTTGGGGGCGCCCTCCCCCTTGGCAAGGATGAAGGCGCGGGCAAAGTTTCTACACGGGTCCTTCAACGAGGCCTCCTCCTCCAAACGCAATGTCGCGCATCACTATGACATCGGAAATGATCTTTACGAACTGATGCTGGATCCTGGTTACATGCAATATAGCTGCGCTTATTGGCCGGACGGGGTGGAAACGCTTGAGCAAGCGCAAGAGGCAAAGCTGGCACATATTGCAGCAAAACTGGCGCTTGAGGACGGGCAAAGCGTGCTCGATATTGGCTGCGGATGGGGCGGCATGTCGATTTACATCGCACAGCATTATGATGTGACGGTCACTGGTATCACTCTGTCTGAGGAGCAATTAGCACTTGCGGTTGAACGCGCAAAGGCTGCTGGAGTGAGCGACCGTGTATCATTCAAACTGGTTGATTATCGGGATTTGGCGAATAGCGGCGCTACGTTCGATCGGATCGTTTCAGTTGGCATGTTTGAACATGTCGGACGCCCGCAATTTGAAACGTTCTTTCGCGCTTGCGGCAATTTGTTGAGCGATGATGGGACAATGCTCCTTCACACAATTGGCCGTTTCGGCGGCCCTGGAGTGACCGATGCGTTCACGTCGAAATACATCTTCCCCGGCGGCTATATTCCGGCGCTGTCTGAAACATTGGCGGCAAGCGAGAAATCACGCCTCATCCACACTGATATTGAAACGCTGCGGCTGCACTATGCCAAAACCCTGCGCGAATGGTATGCGCGCTGTGAAGCCAACAAAGATGCTATTATCGCGATGATAGATGAGCGGTTTTACCGCATGTGGACCTTCTATTTGTCCGGCGCGACTGCCGCGTTTGAAAGCGGCGGCATGGGCAATTATCAGATTCAATTCACACGCAATCGCCGCGCATTGCCAATGACCCGCGACTATATCGAAGCCGAAGAGAAGCGATTGCTCTCCGGCTCAAAACGCTAAACAGTAAAGTTTAGCCCTTGCCTGCGGTAAACATGCGGTAGATTGGCCCAAAGCCCAGCAATGCTGCACCCACAAACGGCAGCGCCACCACCCAAATCCGCACGCCCGAAATACCCTCGGGGCTGGCGATGCTGATCGCCGCTGTCATGGCGAGGCCGATGCAGATCATCGCCACGCCGAACACGACCCGCGCCTTGGGCACGGTGCGGCCACCCCGAATGGGGCCAAAGCTGCGCTCATGTTTTGCAAAGACCGCAATCATCGGCAGCAATGTGAGTATATAGAGCGCAAACCAAATGGGCCGGCTCCACCACCAACTCGCCGTGCCAGGGAACATGTCGAGCCCGATACCGCCCGCCATCCATGCCGCCACCATCACCAACACAAAGGCGGTAAGATGCCACAGATAGACGGTCATAATCATACCGTTCATCAGCACCGTTGCAGTCCAAAAATTGATATTTTCAAGCCAGCGGCGACCCATTGGCTCCAGCGCCAGCACAAGGCCGGTTTGCGCCATGCCAAGCAGCAAAAGCGCAAGCGTTGGCGGCATGGAATTGGTCATTTCTGCACCAGGGACGCCGATCATGGCGATGGGGTAGAGGTCCAAAATAGCAGTGAGGGCAATCAAACCGGCAAGGCTCGCGATGAACCAAGCGATCCGCAGCTTCGTATCTTTAAATGCTCCATCCAGCCACGCATAACCGAGCTGGTGAATACCGACCCACACGAAGAGGAAATTGGCAAAGTGCAGAAAGCTCGACCCTTCCAAAAGGAAAAACCGGTCGGTGAACGCAGCTGCTGCGAGCAATAGGAAAAACGAACGAAAACCAAACCGCCGCCAAGCCCAAAGCGACAGCGGCGTTATCGCTGTCACCAACAAATAAACCGCCAGAAACCAAACCGGAACCAGCGCCAATTGCGTCGCCATTTTTACCGTTTCGCGCGCTATCCCAAATTGTGTCAGGATCAGCGCCAGCACCGCCCATAATAACAGCACGGGAAAGACCGGATTGATCAGGCGCTGAACGCGGCTTGCAAACCAATCGCGGTAAAGGCCCAAGGGTCTTTCACCATCCTCCACCTTGCGCAATTGCGCGCCCCAGCTCACGCCATTGGAATAACCGCCAACAAGGAAGAAAATCGGCATCACTTGGAAACCCCAAGTCAGCCACTGCGACCACGGCAAAATGCCCAGCAAATGCCCGCCCTGAATATCGCCAGCACCATCAATATAAGGCGCTGCCACCAACCAATGGCCAATCACCACTGCAAAGATGGAAAGCGCGCGCAGGAAATCCACCCAGCGATTGCGCTCTCGCGGGGCAAGCTCCGCCATTTCGCGCGCTTTGCCCCAAAGGCTATTGCGGGTTTTTGGCGTGGCGGTTTCGGCGGTCTGATCGGTCATTTGAGGAGCCCCTCCCGGCTCATAATCTCTTCACGAATATTGGAAGTAAAGCGAAGCTTGGCAAGGGTCTAGCCTTTGTTGCCGCTCTAATCATTTGCCCCCGCCCCCCTTACTTGCTAGCCGCGCGCACTGGAACTTATGCAAATATTTGCCGCCTATTGGAGCGCATTACCCCATGTCCGATATCAAAAAAGTTGTCCTCGCTTATTCTGGCGGTCTCGATACCTCTGTGATTGCCAAATGGCTCGAGGTGGAACGCGGGCTGGAAGTGGTGACTTTCACTGCCGATCTTGGCCAAGGCGAAGAGATTGAGCCGGCCCGCATCAAAGCGCGCGCGATGGGCATCCCTGACAAGCATATTTTCATCGAAGATTTGCGCGAAGAATTTGTCCGCGATTTCATCTTTCCAATGATGCGCGCCAATGCGCGCTACGAAGGCGATTATCTGCTTGGCACTTCGATTGCCCGTCCGCTCATCTCCAAGCGTCTTGTGGAAATTGCCGCAGAAACCGGCGCCGATGCGATTGCGCACGGGGCCACCGGCAAAGGCAATGATCAGGTCCGGTTTGAATTGTCGGCTTACGCGCTCAACCCCGATATCCAAGTGATTGCGCCATGGCGCGAATGGGATTTGACAAGCCGCACAGCCTTAATCGCATGGGCAGAAGCGCATCAAATTGACGTGCCAAAGGATAAGCGCGGCGAGAGCCCGTTCTCCACCGATGCAAACCTGCTGCATACCTCGTCTGAAGGCAAAGTGCTGGAGGATCCTTGGGTTGAGACACCCGATTATGTCTATTCGCGCACGGTCAATCCTGAGGATGCGCCCGATACGCCGGAATATATCGAGATCGCTTTTGAAAACGGTGACGGTGTTGCTTTGAACAGTGAGGCGATGTCACCAGCCACTTTGCTAACCGCGCTGAACGAGCTTGGCCGCAAGCATGGCATCGGCCGGCTGGATCTGGTTGAGAACCGCTTTGTCGGAATGAAATCGCGCGGCATGTATGAAACCCCGGGCGGCGAGATTTACGCCCGAGCGCACCGCGGGATTGAGCAGCTGACACTTGATCGCGGGGCCGCTCACCTAAAAGACGAGCTGATGCCGCGCTATGCTGAACTCATTTACAACGGCTTTTGGTTCGCGCCTGAACGCGAGATGTTGCAAGCTGCTATCGATCACAGCCAAGTCGGCGTGACGGGCGATGTTCGTTTGAAGCTTTACAAAGGCAATGCGCAGGTCGTGGGCCGCCGCGCAGATGTGAACTTCAACCTTTATTCTGAAGACGTTGTGACGTTTGAAGATGATGCCGGCGCCTACGATCAGAAGGATGCCGAAGGCTTTATTAAGCTCAACGCTTTGCGGCTTAAACTGCTCGCAAAACGCGGGCGCAACAGTTGAATACCGAGATAATCTAGTCTCGATTGCTTTGGGTCAGTCCGTTGTATTTGCACGCTAAGCCGCTTTTCAGCGATTGCTTACGGCGGGAACGAGCCTCTAGGCTCAAGCACTAGGGGAATCGCAAATGACCAAGACTGTAAACCGCTCAGCACTCAGCTTATCAGCCATAGCCATAATGGCGGGCGTTTGGGCTGCTGCGCCGCTGCTTGCACAAGAGACAGTGCAGCAGGTCGCACCCAGCTTTAACAGCACATTTGGCGATTTGGGCCCTGCTGCTGCACGCCTAGAGCCCGCTGGCAACGCGGTGGATTTGGACAGCTTCAAACCGAAACGAGAACTGCCGCCAAAACCCAAACCGAAGCCGAAGACAAATCCCAAATCTGCAAGCTATGGCGGCGTTGTCCGCTCGCTCGGCACAGGCGTTGCGTCCTTTTATGGCAAGCGCTTTCACGGACGCCTGACCGCCAATGGTGAGCGGTTCAATATGAATGCGATGACTGCGGCGCACAAAACCCTGCCATTTGG
>JALZVZ010000263.1 GCA_023299945.1 Altererythrobacter sp.
AGCCACTGCAACCAAGCTACAGCGCCTAGTCGACCGCGCCAAAGACACTGGTGTCTGCGTCAATTTGGAATATGCACTGTTTACCCAAGTCCGTTCATTGGAAGCGGCAAAAGGCATTTTAGAACAAGTGGAAGGCGGGCCCAAAGGCATATTGTTTGATACTTTGCATTGGGCGCGTACCGGCACGACCCCCGACGATATTCGTAATCTGGCACCCGAATGGATCAGCTATGCGCAATTGTGCGACGGGCCAGCAAGCCCGCCTGTTTTAACCGATCCTCCCCAAATTATTGATGATGCGCTGAACCGCCGCTGCGCATTGGGCACTGGCGGGCTGGATGCGGCGGGTATGAAAGATGCTTTGCCCAGCGGGATAGCCTTTGCAATTGAAGAGCGCTCGGAGGCTTTGCGCGATGCGTTTCCCGATCCGATTGAGCGCGCGAAACAAGTGGCGAAAACAACGCGCGCTTGGCTGGAAACATTGGGCTGAACCGCGGTGCAACCGAGCTTTTTTGACATTGATTTCATTCAGAACGCCTATTGCGTCAATGACTTAGATGCAGCGTGCGAGCGCCTGAATCAGACCATGGGATTGGGCCCATTTTTGGGCGGGTCAGAGGCCGAGCTAAAACAGCATCACTATCACGGCAAGCTCGCCGATCCGATCCGCATTCGCAGTGTTTTCACTCAGGCGGGGACCACTTTGATAGAGCTCATCGAAGTCCTATCGAACGCGCCAAGCGCCTTTCATGATATGCTGCCAGAGGACGATGAACCCTTCGCATTCCTGCATCATGCTGCCTTTTTTGCAAAAGATTATCATGCCGAGCGCGATCAATTTGCCGCTGCTGGATGCCCAATTATTAGCGAATTTGCGTTTGATAATGCTCATGTCTGCTATGCGGATACACGCGCGCAGCTTGGCCATTTCGTCGAGATCTATCCCGAGCATCCTGTGATCAGATCCATGTATGCACAAACCAAAGCGGCGCGCCAAGACCGTCCCGGTGCCATGGTCCTCGAACACTTCCAGTTTTGAATACGCAGACTTGACCCGGGCCGCGCTTGTCTGAACAAGAGACGCTGGGGAGAGCGCCACATTTCAAACTCAGCACTGATCTATACGGGGCTTACCTGTCTGGCAGCGATGGCGCTGGTTGCTCTGATCTCGTGGCGAATGGCGCGTGAAAACACCTCCACCAGCGATGGCTATTTCCTCGCCGGGCGCGGGCTTGGAGGGGTGTTTATTGCAGGCTCCTTGCTGCTGACAAACCTTTCTGCAGAGCAGCTGATCGGCCTCAATGGCTCGGCCTATGGTTACAATTTGTCGAGCATGGCGTGGGAGGTTACCGCCGCTGTCGCGACAATCGCGATGGCGCTCATATTCTTGCCGAAATATCTGGCAGGCGCTTTCACCACTCTGCCGCAGTTCCTCGCTGATCGCTATGACACCGGCGTCCAGCGGATGAGCGCGATGCTGTTCCTGTTTGGCTATGGTTTGGTGACAATCCCCAGCGTCTTGTTCGCAGGCTCCATCGCTGTGATGAAGATATTCGAAGTGCCGCAATTGTTCGGTGTATCAGAGTTTACAGCGCTAGTCGGGACCGTGCTGGTGATTGGCATAAGCGGCGCGATTTATGCCGTCTTTGGCGGACTAAAAGCGGTGGCCGTGTCCGACACGATCAATGGCATTGGCCTGCTGATAATGGGCATTTTGGTGCTGGCTTTGGGTGTTTACGCACTGGGAGACAGCAATTGGCTCGCCGGCCTAACCAAACTCGCTGAGGAAAATCCGGAGAAATTGAACGCCATCGGCGGGCCCGAAGACCCCACGCCTTTCGGCACAATCTTCACCGGTATGGTGATTGCGAATTTGTTTTACTGGTGCACCAATCAATATGTGATCCAGCGCACGCTCGCCGCGCGCAATTTGGCCGAGGGGCAAAAGGGCGTGCTTTTGTCCGGCTTTTTCAAAGTCTTCGTGCCGTTCCTGATGATGGTGCCGGGCGTGATCGCATTCCATTTGTACGGCCCCGGATTGGCGACGATTGATCTGGCCTACCCCACTTTAATCCGCGATGTATTGCCGCCTGCGCTGATGGGTTTGTTTCTCGCTGTTCTGTTGGGAGCGGTATTTTCTAGTTTTAACAGTCTGGTCAATTCGGCGGCAACCTTGTTCTGCCTCGACATATTGCCCGCAATCCGAAAAGCGCCAATGAGTGATGCAGGCATCGTACGCGTCGCGAAATTCGCCAGCGTGATCATTGCCTTATTCAGCTTCGCTGCTGCGCCCATGCTCTATTTTGCACCAGATGGTCTATGGCAAATCATCCGCATTTTCACCGGCTTCTATAACATTCCGGTCATCACCATCGTGCTGGTCGGATTGTTCACTCGGCGCGTCCCAGCCCTTGGCGCAAAGCTGGTCATCATCTTCCATATTATCGCCTATGGATTGGCGAAGTTTGTCTTCGACGACATCATCACGATCCACTTTCTGCACCTCTACGCCGTGCTATTTATGATTGAGGTCGCAATCATGTTGGCGGCGGGCAAATTGGTCCCGCGAAATGAGGCTTGGACATTCACTCCCCATGCGCAGGTGGATATGAAACCATGGGCGCGCGCCATGCCCGTTTCGGTCTCGCTTTTCAGCGCCGTGGTCGCGACATACTTACTGTTTTCACCGATAGGTCTCGCCTCTGGAGGCCTCGATCTCGGCTTTGGCCTCGCCATCTCGGCCCTTGCCTTGATGAATGTCTGGGTGTGGTGGAGATCTAGTGGGAAACGGCGCCTGAGCCCTTAGCCCAGCCCGTCCATCCAATCTTTCGACCGCACCCAATCCAGATGCGTTGTGTGCTGCATGCCCAAAAGGTCGCGCGCATTTTGCGGATCAACCAACAATGGCGAGGTCGGCTGCGTGTTATAGAAGGAATAGAACTTTGCCATTCCGTCATAAATACTAAGCGGCTGAACCTCGCGCGAACCTGTGACCAGTTCGCTCATCCCCGCGGCAAATTCCTCTGGAGCCAGACTTTTAAAGCGCACTTCGCGCCCCAAGACCTGCGCCAAATTGGCCGCAACCTGATCGCCGGTTAGCGCCTCTGGACCGCCCAACGGCACATGCTGCCCATCGGCGGCA
>JALZVZ010000264.1 GCA_023299945.1 Altererythrobacter sp.
CTCAAGCCGCGCCAGTCCCTTGCGATATTCAGCCAAATATTGCGGGTGATCGGAAAATTTGTAATCATCGCGGCTAACAGGCGAAAGGCTGTCGGCATACACAATATTCTCGCAGCGTTCCTCGCATTCTTGCCAATACCAAGTCAGTGCTCCGGGCGAATGACCCGGCGTTTCGATGGCGCGAATAGACAAACCACTTACACTTAGCCCTTTGAGAGACTCCAAAATCAGACCCATTCGGACAGGCGCCATCGGTTCGTGCATTCCGAATTGAGGGTCACTGGGCAAAACCGTGCCTGTTTCAAAGGCTGGGGCGATTTGCTTGCGTGCCATTACCGATGCACCGGTTGCTTCTTGAATTCTCGCATGACCGCCCACGTGATCGAAATGCTCGTGACTATAGGCTAGAAATTTGATTTCTGTTGGATCGATATCCAGCGATTTGATATTGCGCAAAACGGTCTCTGCGCCTTTCTCGGTTCCGCTATCGATGAGGATGTGCTCACCATCACCAAGAATCAAAATCGACGAAATACCGCAGGTTCCGACGTAATATGTAGCGCCGAAAATTTTGAAGGGCGGGGCGGGTTTGTCCCATTCGTCCCAGGGCTCGCACGCATCCAAAAACGCTTGCTGATCTGCAGGGATCGGGGCCGCGACGCTTTGCGTTTCGCTTGAAGCTGGACTTACGCAAGCCACCAACGCGAGTGTCAATGCGGCGGCAAGAACTCTACCGAACATAGCTTGCTCCATTCGCGTCGATCACAGCGCCGGTCATGCTGGCGGGGGCATCCAACGCGCAAAATGTGATGATGCTGGCGATCTCTTGCGGCTCAGCCACGCGGCCCAGCGGAATATCGCGCAGCAAGTCCGCGCCACCTCGGCTCTCTAAATAATCCCCCGCCATAGCCGTATCGACAAATCCGGGAGCAATCGCAAAGCTGGTGATCCCTTGATTGGCATAAGCGCGCGCGATGCTTTTGTGCATAGCGACCATTCCGCCTTTGGCCGCTGCATAATGCCAATGATCGGGTGAGTCCCCGCGATGCGCTGCTCGGCTGGCAACATGGACAATCCGGCCTTTTTGGCCTGTCTCGAGCCAGTGGTTCACAGCAAACCGGCTAAGCTGGGCAGCGGCTGTTAGATTGATTCTGAGCGTTTCTTCCCATTTATCGAGCCATTCAATGTCAGAGCCGCTGACCGGATTGGGCTCAAACAATCCGGCATTATTGATCAGCACATCAATCGGTCCACCGGATTGTTCCAATGCGCCTTGCCATAAGATTTGCGGGGCCACCGGCTCACTAAAGTTCGCCGCGATCGTGCCTGCATTGCCAGATTGTGTTGCGTGACCAATAACTTGCGCGCCGCGGGCTTCCAATGAAGTCTTGGCTGCTGCGCCAATTCCTCGGCTTGAACCGGTAAGTAGGATGCATGTCATGCAATGATGTATCCGAAACTTTGCATGCTGTGTCGAGCGTTTCAGTGATATAGCTGGGTTGTCATAGGCGGTGAACGCGCTAAGTGAACAAAGAACTTGGGCAATTTTAAAAAGAAGCGCTTAGACTTATGGCAAACAGACCTCTCTCGCCGCACCTTCAAATCTGGAAATGGGGGCCTGCTATGGCGGTCTCTATCCTGCACCGCGCCACCGGCGACGGCATGGCTGTAATTGGTCTTGGCGTGCTGGTTTGGTGGTTGGTCGCTTTGGCCAGCGGGCCGGATGCCTACGCCAGCTTTACCGGCTGGATGTGGGCGGATCTTGGCACTTTGGAATGGAGCGGGGCTTCGGTCATCGGTTCCATCGTTAAAATGCTTTTGAAGATTGTCACAATCGGTTTGAGCTGGGCGTTTTTCACGCACTTGATGAGCGGGTTGCGGCATTTCGTTCTCGACATCGGTGCAGGCTATGAGCTGGACACAAACAAAATGTGGTCGATCCTCTCACCAGTGATCGCCATCCTTCTGACATTGGGCTTTTGGGCCCTCATCCTCTTTCGTTAAGGGCTGAATATCCATGGGTAACGGAACCTCCATCGGGAAAGTGCGCGGGCTGGGCTCGTCGCATCACGGCGCGCATCATTGGTTGATGCAACGCTTTACTGCGGTCGGCAATGTGGTGCTGATGGGCTGGCTTGTGACCAGCTTTGTCCTGCTGCCAAACATGAATTACGAAACGGTCAGTGCATGGCTCGCCTCGCCTGTATCCGCCACCGCAATGGTTTTGTTGGTGATCAGCGTGTTTTGGCACGCGCGGCTCGGCCTACAGGTTGTTTTAGAAGATTACGTACATGACGCCGGCACGAAATTCGGCCTATTCGCTTTACTTAACATTGCTGTCTTTGGCGGCGGCGCGCTGGCGATATTCAGCGTGGCCAGCCTTGCCTTTGGAGGAGCCAACTAATGGTGGATACTTCCGCTTATAAAATCGTCGATCACACCTATGATGTCGTTGTTGTAGGAGCCGGTGGTTCTGGCCTGCGCGCAACAATGGGCGCAGCAGAAGCTGGGTTGAGAACGGCGAATATTTCTAAAGTCTTCCCAACCCGTTCGCACACTGTGGCAGCGCAAGGCGGTATCGCGGCGTCGCTGGGCAATAATTCGCCCGATCACTGGTCATGGCATATGTATGACACAGTGAAGGGTTCCGATTGGCTCGGCGATCAGGACGCGATTGAATATCTTGTTCGCGAAGCGCCTCAGGCTGTTTACGAGCTGGAGCATGCTGGTGTTCCGTTTTCGCGCAATGAAGATGGCACGATCTATCAGCGCCCTTTCGGTGGGCATATGCAAAACATGGGCGAGGGGCCGCCGGTTCAACGCACTTGTGCCGCAGCTGACCGCACCGGCCATGCCATGCTCCACGCGCTGTATCAGCAGAGCCTGAAGTATGATGCGGATTTCTTCATCGAATATTTCGCGCTCGACCTAATTATGAGCGAAGGCAAATGCGTCGGCGTTATTGCGCAATGCCTCGATGACGGCGTGATCCACCGCTTTCGTGCGCAATCTGTGGTGCTGGCAACGGGCGGCTATGGACGCTGTTACTACACCGCGACATCCGCGCACACCTGCACAGGCGATGGCGGGGGCATGGTGCTGCGCGCTGGCTTGCCGTTGCAGGATATGGAATTTGTGCAATTCCACCCAACCGGCATTTATGGTGCGGGCGTTCTGATTACAGAGGGCGCGCGAGGTGAGGGCGGCTATCTCACCAATTCCGAAGGTGAACGCTTTATGGAGCGTTATGCTCCATCGGCAAAAGATCTCGCCTCTCGCGATGTCGTGTCACAATCGATGGCGAAAGAAATGCGCGAAGGGCGCGGTGTCGGCGAAGATGGCGACCATCTGCACCTTCACCTCGATCATATTGATCCCAATGTTCTGGCTGAACGCCTGCCGGGCATTACCGAAAGCGGTAAGATTTTTGCCGGTGTGGATTTGACGCGGCAACCTTTGCCGGTGACGCCCACGGTTCACTACAATATGGGCGGCATCCCTTGTAATTATCACGGCGAAGTCGTGCGGATCGGTGAGGATGGAAATCCTGATACTGTGGTGCCGGGCTTATTCGCAGTTGGCGAGGCCGCCTGTGTTTCGGTGCACGGCGCGAACCGTCTGGGTTCAAACTCACTGATCGATCTGGTGGTGTTTGGCCGAGCAACGGGCCACCGTCTCAAGGAAATCACGAAAAGCGGCGCTGCCCAGCCTGAATTGCCCGCTGACAGCATGGATCTTGCATTGGGTAGGCTCGATCATTTCCGTTATGCAAAGGGTTCATCGCCGACCGCTGAAGTGCGCAATGACATGCAAAAAACAATGCAAAAGCACTGTGCCGTTTTCCGCAATGATGCGCTGTTGAAAGAAGGTGTGGAGCTCATGGCTGACGCCAATAAGCGTTTAGCGGACGTGCATGTGTCGGATCGCTCGTTAATTTGGAACTCCGATCTGATCGAGACACTCGAGCTCGACAATCTGATGGCGCAAGCCAATGTCACCATGGCTTCTGCTGCAAACCGCAAGGAAAGCCGCGGGGCCCATGTGAACGAAGACTATTTCGATGACAAAACCAATGGCCGCGATGATAAGGAATGGATGAAGCACACTGTTGCGACATTTGAGGGTTGGGGCGGAAATGGCGGAAAGATGAATGTCGACTACCGCCCTGTTCACGAATACACTCTGACCGAGGATGCAGCTTACATTAAACCGAAAAAGCGGGTGTATTGATCTGTTAAGTCAATGCGGCCGCAACTGGGTTAAACTGGTCCAAATTCATTGGGCGTTCACCTGAGCTATAGCAGTTTGCCCGAGGTAAAGGAGACACTCTATGTTCTTTGAAGCGATCGCAATGATGGCCGTGGCAACGGCACCTGCACCAGTTTTTACTGGCGAATTCGTTGGCTACAAAAAACGCCAACAGATTGAAGCGCGCTGGGAACGGTTTGACCTCAAGCTGACAAACAATTCAAAAGGCGAGCAGAAATTGGGTGTTTGTCCCATGGATGCCGATATCGTGTTGAAGACACGACAGGCCTCTCAATGGTCTGCTTTTGCGATTAAGTTCGACAAAGAAGATTGGTCGTTTGGGTGCGAAGAACGGGCTATAGCGCCTGGTGAAAGCACGACTTTGTCACTCTTCTTTCGGCCAGATTTTGAACCAGGGCCGCAGCGTTATATCTCAGTCAAGACGACTAAAGGCGATTTTCTTGTAGGTTCTTGATTGTTAGGCGGGCACGTTTCGCTTGACGCCGAAAGGGTTTTGGCCGCAGCTAGTGGCAGTGTCATATAAATCCGTCTTTGCCATATTTGTTTTGCTGTCATTCGCAGGGCCAGCTCACACGCAAAACGCGCCTGAACCATCTGCAAATCGCAACGATCCCCCTGCTCATAATCTTCCAGCGCCTGGACTTGTCGGCGGAAAAACCAAGAAGGAGCGCGAAGCGGCATTGGCGTTAGGCCCAGAGCTTGAGCGCGGTGAATCGCCGCGCGAAATTCTGGCTCAGCGGCGCAAATTGGATGCCGCGCTCAATCAAATTCAGCCCCAGCGGCCCGGCACGGTGGATGCCTATGTGATCTCTATCGCGCTGGACAGTGATCCTGTTTTTGCGCGCGAGGCAAGGGAGGCCAGCGCTGTGCTGTCCCGCCGGTATAATGCGCAAGGTCGCACGCTGACGATTGCTGGTCCCGATGGGTCGAGTGATGAACATCCGCGCGGATCAATCGCCGCGCTGACGCTCGCATTGACGCATCTGGCGGACACAATGGACGCATCAGAAGATGTTCTGGTTCTATACACCACCAGCCACGGGCTGCCGCAGGGATTGTATTACCATTACGGCGATATTGGATATGGTGTGCTTTCGCCGAATCGGTTCAAAAGCGTGCTGGAGGATTTGGGGATAAAGCGACGGGTGCTGATCTTATCGGCGTGCTATTCAGGGGTCTTTGTCCCTGCTTTAGCCAGCGATGATACAGCGATTGTTACTGCCTCTGCTGCCAACCGCACCAGCTTTGGCTGTGCGCCCGATAATGATTGGACCTTTTTTGGCGATGCAATGATCAACCGCGCCTTGCGAAAAGATCAACCACTGTCCGCTGCTTCGAATGAGGCGAACCTTTCGATTGCTGATTGGGAATCGCGGCGCAAATTATTCTCATCCTTGCCGCAGCGTTCGATTGGAACATCAGCGCAAAAATGGCTTGCTGCATTGGAGGCACAAATTCCCGCAGAGCCAACGCAGCCCACCGGCAAATTGACCGACGCGGATTAGCAAAGAGCATCGTCCCGGCCCAGTTTACACGAGTTCACACAGCATTCATTCGTCGCGCCTAATGCACAATTCATCGCAGGATCAATGGAGGTGGTGATGAGTGATACAGTGACGACGCCGGAATGGCACGAGACCCAAGCAGATTCAAAACCGGAGAGAAGCCCGGGTGTAAAATTGCTATTCGTGGGGTTAATTGCAGCGGTGCTGATTGTGCCGCTAATGCTCGTTTGGGCGTTGGTATATGACCGGCAAAACCAAGCAGAAACAGCGCAATCATCCATCGTCGATGGGTGGGGCGGATCACAAACTATCGCCGGGCCGATGATCTCTGTGCCTTTTATGACAACTGAGGAGCAAGCGACCGAGGTTGATGGCAAGGTCACAACGCGCACGGTAGAGGTGGAGCGCACGCTCTATATTTCGCCGACCAGCAATGAAGTGGAAACCGCGATTGATCCTGAGGAGAAGACGCGCTCCATCTATCAAACCGTAGTGTACAATGCCGATGTCAAGGGCAAGGCGACATTCGCTTTGCCTGCTGATCTGGAACGTTTCGGTATCGATGCGGAGAGCCTACAATGGGACCAAGCGCAATTGCGCGTGGGTATTTCTGACGCGCGCGGCCTGACCGAGGGCGGCAAATTACTTGCCAATGGCGAAGCGTTGTTGCTGCGCCCGGGACGCGGTCCTTCGGCAACAGGCGGCCAAGGCTTCTTTGCTTTCCTTAATTGGACGGGTGAAGGCGATCTGACTATTGATTACGAATTCGGATTGCGCGGTAATCAATCTCTCAATCTGGTTCCGCGCGGAGGCCGCACGACATGGGCCGTCAACTCAACTTGGCCGAGCCCAAGTTTCTACGGCTCATTCGGTACCGCAGAGTCTGATGTGAGCGATGCAGGTTTCACCGCCAATTGGCTGGTCGACAAACTGGCTTTGGGGCAGCCGCCGGTTTCGACATCCGATTACGGTCCACCTCCAGCGAATGCGTCAAATCGGGGTTTTGGCCCCGTTGAAGTTTACGAAGGCGACACCGCATCATCGGGCGAAACCCGGGTAATCAGCGTCGATCTAATCGAGCCGGTGGACCTTTATTCAAAGGTTGATCGATCGGTGAAATATGGCTTTTTGTTCATCGGCTTTACTTTCCTAGCCTACTTCCTGTTCGATATTATCGGCGGAGCACGTGTGGCTTCTGCTGAGTATTTGCTGACAGGGGCAGGGCTGGTCTTGTTCTTTATCCTGCTGCTGGCTTTTGCAGAAGTGATCGGATTTACGCTTGCTTATATCGCAGCAAGTGCGGCGACGATTGGCTTGCTTGCAGCCTATAGTGCTGCGGTGCTGGGCAGCCGAAAGCGTGCGATGTTTATGGGCGCGCTTTTGGTTGGCCTTTACACAGTACTGTTCGTCCTTCTGAACCTTGAAGGATACGCGCTGCTGATCGGTTCGGTGATGCTCTTCTTCGCGCTGGCGGGGGTCATGTATGCGACCCGCGATATCGACTGGTCATCAGTCGGACGAGCAGGCAAGACTGGGGCGCAGACTTCCGCTTAAAACTGGTATTTATCACGCAAAGCAAAGGGCGCGGCCAGCGATGGTCGCGCCCTTTTCATTTTGTCGGGGGGCTTAAGGTTAAGTGCAGTTCAATTCAATTCAATTGAACTGAAAATAGCGGTCACATTGGCTATCATCTGCGCTTTCT
>JALZVZ010000265.1 GCA_023299945.1 Altererythrobacter sp.
GCTGCGTCCAATCCCGCTCCAATTTATCGGCGGGAATATCGAGGCCAGCGCGCGACAAAACTTGCAGCACCTCATCATATAGCGATGGCTCCGCCAAAGTCTTTTCCAACTGCTTTTGCGCGCCCGCATCATCCTTATGGACCAGGATTAGATCGGCGCGTTTCGTGCCCAGCAAAAATTCCAGCTCGCGATATTGCCGCGATTGAAAACCAGACGCTTTGGACAAAACCCCGCGAAAGGTCAGGAAATCGGGCGGCGTCAGCGTCGCCAGAACATCCCAGGAATGCACCATATGGCGCACAATCGTGCCGAGCCTCGCCAAGGTTTTTGCCGATTTGCGCAATTCGTCGGCGCGCAATTCTGCGATCGCCACCCGCGTTTCATGCAGCATCAATTTCAGCCATAGCTCCATCGTTTGGTGCATGATGATAAACAGCATTTCATCCGGCTTATCCGACACCGGTGTTTGCGCGGACAGCAGCTTATCGATCTGAAGGTGATGGCCATAGGTCAGATGCTTATCCCATTGGATTGTCTCACCCTCAATACTTGCTTCATAGGTTTCGACACCGTCTTGGGTGAAGCTGCGCACGACCGGATCATTCGTCCCGCTGCCGTCACTATTGCTATGGTCTGACCCGCTCATCGCTTGTGTAATCCTGCTCAAAAACCCCAATGCAGAGGCCGAAATAGTGGTCCATCATCTAGGCCAATCAGTTGAGGCGTGCAATGCGTTGGCGAGTGGCTTAAGCAAGGGTCATAAGCATGAGGGGGATGGCCATTGGCAGGTCTGTGGTTTGAAGAATTTAGCGTGGGTCAAACGTTTGAGCACGAAGTGCGCCGCACCGTTCTGGAGGCGGACAATATGTGGTTCTCCGCCATGACCTATAATCCCGCTCAGCTGCATATCGACCATGCTTATGCAGCAGAAACAGAGTTTGGAAAGCCGCTGGTCAATTCGCTTTTTACACTGGGCCTGGTGATCGGATTATCGGTGCAAGACACCACGCTTGGAACCACCGTGGGCAATCTGGGGATGAACGAAACCAAATTCCCTAAGCCGGTTTTTGCAGGCGATACGATCCGTTCTGTGACCAAGGTGATGGATGTGCGGGAAAGCAAATCGCGGCCCACACAGGGTATCGTGAATTTTGAACATATTGGCCTGAACCAGCGCGATGAAGTGGTCTGCACCACCTTGCGCGGCGCGCTGATGATGAAGCGGCCAGCCTGAAGGACATCGAACCCATGAAAATGCGCAGCTTTCTTTTTGTTCCCGGCGATTCAGACCGAAAATTTGCCAAGGCCACCGGCGCAACGGGCGATCACGCGCCCGATGTGATTATCTGCGATTTGGAAGATGCGGTTGCGCCCTCGCAAAAAACCGCAGCCCGCGCAAAGGTCGCCGGCTGGATGGGGCAGGCTGGCCTTACCGCGTCGCAGTTATTTGTGCGGGTCAATCCGCTCGACACCGATCTGACGCAAGGCGATTTGGAAGCGATTGTGCGCCCCGGCCTTTCGGGCATCGTCCTGCCCAAAGCCAATGGCGGCGCAGATATGTCGCAGCTTTCGCGGATGATTGAGCCGCTTGAGGCGGCCCAAGGCATGGCGAGCGGTTTCATCAAAATCCTGGTGGTGGCAACCGAAACACCGGCGGCCATGTTCAACCTTGGCAGCTATGCGCCCGCTCACCCGCGCTTGCTTGGCCTGACATGGGGCGCAGAGGATTTGGGCGCGGCATTGGGCATTACCGCCAATAAGGATGAGGACGGGCAATGGACTTTTCCCTTTGCCGTAGCGCGGGCGCAATGCCTGTTCGCCGCTGCCAATGCAGGCGTCACGCCCATCGACACGCTCTACACTGATTTCAAAGATGCGGCGGGGCTTGAGGAGGATTGCCGCAAGGCTCGGCGCGATGGATATATCGGGAGGCTGGCGATCCATCCAGCGCAAGTTGCGATCATCAATCACGCCTTTACGCCCAGCGATGGGGAGCTCGCCCATGCCCGCAAAATCGTGGAGGCCTTTGCCGCCAATCCGGATGCTGGCACATTGGGAATAGATGGCAAGATGGTCGATATTCCGCACCTCGTGATGGCGAAGAAAATGCTCGCTGCTGCGGGAGAAGCGCATTGACGCAAGCCCCCGCAGCCAAGCTTCCAATGCGCACTAAGCTGGCTTAGGGCTTTGGCTGATGCGGTGGCAATGCGCTGGCCGTTAGCGCGATGATCGGCAATTGCGCCGCATCAAAGCCGTCCCGCCGCAGACGGCGCGTTGCCTCCAGCCCATCAATATCGCGCATTTGCACATCCATCAGGATCAACTCCACAGGCGCGTCCGTGGCCTTTGCGCTGAGAAAATCGCCCTAGCGGTTCGGCGGTAAGGTCCGTTTTGCCGAAGCTGCTGCGCCAGGTTTTGACGCTGGCCGCTCCGTGGCCGCGCGCGCCGAGGGAACGCGTATTAAAGGAATGCGCAAGGCAACCAGGGTCCCTTCGCCCTCGCGGCTTTCAAGGGTCAAAGTGCCATCCATCAATTGCACCAATTTGCGGCTAATCGGCAGGCCAAGACCAGTGCCACCATGCGTTCGGCGGCTTGATCCATCGGCTTGAACGAACTGATCAAAAATGACCGATTGCCATTCTGGTGCAATCCCAATCCCGGTGTCGGCAATCGACAATTCGATGATTTCACCCGCCACAACAACAGGCGCGGGTACTGGCCTAAGGCGCACATCAACAGCGCCTTGATCAGTGAACTTAATCGCATTGCCAATCAGGTTGGACAGCACTTGGCGCACGCGCAGCCCGTCCAGCATCAGCTCCCGCGGAACCCGCTCATCAATTGAAACTGTTAGCTGCAAATCCTTTTGCCGCGCCGCAGCCTTCATCATGCTGGTCGAACTGGTGACAAGATCACGCACATTGGTGGGCTCTGGCGCAACGGTCATCTTGCCCGCCTCAATCTTTGCTATGTCGAGAATATCATTCAGCAAGACGACCATGGATTCGCCGGATTCCAAGATCAGTTCTGCATATTTGCGCTGCTCGCCATTCAGGGATGTCGATAGAATCAATTGCGCAAACCCAATCACTCCGTTCATCGGCGTGCGGATTTCATGGCTCATATTGGCGACCAAAGTGGTTTTGGCAGCAACCGCTGCATCGGTCCTCTCCTTGGCAATCAAAGCTTCGCGTTCAGCATGGGCAAGGCTCTCGATCCGGTCCAAAGCGGTCAATCTTTTTTGCTCCGCGCGCCGCGTGCTGACAGCATCACGCAGCACGGCCCAAACCATGGCGCACACAGATGCAAGCGCAAGCGCGGCAATTTGCATAGCGGGAGCAATATAGCCCAAAGCGCCTGCTAGGCTGGAGCTGATGATGATGGCAAAGGCCGCCAACAGCATGACCGGCAAAAGCTGCAAAAGCCAAGAGCCCAACCAAGAATTGGCCGGGCAATCAGGAGATTGGATTTCTGCATCGCTGATGCTGGGACTGCCTCGAATGGGCGGATGCGGCTTTTCGCAACTGAGCGCAACATCATGCAGGCATTCGGCGCAATTCTCACAATGCGCCTTAAGCGGTTTGAGGGGCCGGACACTCATGATGTGATCGCCAGTTCAGCACGCGCTCTTTGCGGTACAATCGCGGCGGCAACATCGGCAACATCGACGCGCAATTCGGCAATATCGGCAGCAGATGGTGCCCTGATCAAATCGCGCACTCGCAGCGCAATTGAGCCGTAAAATTCAGCCAGCACATCGCCCATGGCGGCATTCATATCGACGGCCCGCTGAAGCCCGCCCAGCACGGATGCTGCGCGTGCCAAACCGCTGACGGCATCATAACGATTGCCGCGCTGCGCAGCCATTTGCGCACGGCTGAGCGCACCCAGCAATGCATCAAAACAAATGCCGGTCAGCTCTTGGCCGCTAGAGCCTTCGATCCGCGCGTCCAGATCGACACGGGTATAAAGCTCAGATGGGGTGAGGCGGGTGTGCAGCATTGCGTTATCCTCATGAATTCCAGACTTCGACCTGCGCTTGGATGAAGCTCAAGGTCGATTGCGAAGCCGCTACGCGCGTGTCTGCTGCGGCAAAAGTGCGGATCATACGCTCGCGCACGCGGTCTTGTTGTTCAGTGATTTGCGCCAAACGGTCATCATTGCGCTCCATACGTTCGGTGTAGCGAGTGATGGAGCCGCCCAAAGAGGCCGGATCGCCTGTTGCCGTGGTGTCGCGCACCATATCATCCACCGTTGCAAACACACCGAAAAGCCCGGTGGTGAACATGGCGGCTGCCGCATCAGGCGATGCGCTGAGCGTTTCAGACAGGCGGTCTGTGTCGATTGAGAAATTGCCTTCGCGGCTTAAACTAAGGCCCAGATCACCCAAAGTGCGCGGCTCGCCTGGCCCGGCATTAGGCATAACAATTTCTGTGGTCAGGCTCGACAAAGCGCGCTTCAAGCCGCGCGCGCCGCTATCACTGCCAAGCGCGCCACCAAGCGGCGCCGCCAGTTCACTAACCGACGCTGTAATATTATTCAGCACAGCAACCAGATCATTCATGACGTCCGAGATCGCGCTCAGATTGGACGGAAATTCAAGCGAGGTTGGATTGCCAATATTGGTCTGTTGAAGTTCAATAATCATCCCTTCAGGCAGATTGGAAACAGTGTTGCTTTGGCTGCGCTGCTCAATCGTATCGAGCGAAAACACTGCATCTTGCGCACCTTGGCGCAATTGCCCTGTGTCGCCTGCCGGGCTCCAGTTGAGATAAGACAAATCGCCCGGCGCGCCGGTTGGCAGCGAGGCCGCACTTTCGCCTTCAACCGTGAAGCCGTTTAAATCGCCCGATGCGCCTTTAATGACCAATTGCGCGCCATTGCTGCCCTGAGCCACGTAAGCGGTAATATCGCCATTGCCGCTGCTGCTGATTTTGGTGGCCAGCGTGCTGAGCGTGTCATCATCTGCCACCGTAATTTCCAGCGGTGTGCTGCCAGCATCCTCGGTAAAGCTCGCGCCCGCCACTTCGCCAAAGCGAATGCGCAATGTGCCTTCGCCAACCAAATCATCGCCGCTGGTGTAGTTGTTTGTTGCCAGCACTTGGTTCTGCGCAAGCTGGCTGACCTCTAATGAATAAGAGCCCTTGGGGTTAAAGCCAGAGGTCACCGACACGCTTGCAACCGAGGGATCGCCCAAAGCCGCGGTTGGCGACAAATCGCCGCTGCGCAACCGGTCGCCTAGGGCGGAGGATAGATCGGTCAATTGGCCCCGCAAAATAGAGGCGGCAGAAATCTTCGCCTCTAAAGTCTCATTGCGGGTCTCAAGCGTACCCAAACGAGCGGTGAATTGCGCGTCGGCAAGGTCGCGGGCCAATTGCACCATATCGATGCCGCTACCAGCGCCCAGACTGTTGACGATTGAGGAGGTTGTTTCATCCATGCAGCCAAGAACGGCGCGTAAAACCCATGTTTAAGCCCTGACCAAATCACCATTGGCATCAAACTGCAAATCAAGCGGAACATCGACAATTGGCTGCAATGGACGTTCGCCGCGCTCCAGCGAAAACACGAAGGAAACCAGTGCAGCAATCGCCACATATAGCTCCTCGCGGATCATCTGATCCTTGCGCGTGGTGAAATAGACAGAGCGCGCCAGTGCGGGATATTCCAGCACAGGCACGCCTTCTTCGGCAGCAAGCTCGCGCATTGCCAATGCTTGCTCACCGCGCCCTTTTGCCAGAACCACAGGGGCCGCCGCCAGCTCAGGATCATAGGTCATGGCGATGGAGAAATGGGTCGGATTGGTCAGCACGAATTTGGCGTCTTTCACCGCCTGTGCGACACCGCCGCGCGACATATCACGCTGGCGCTGTTTGCGCGCTGCTCGCATTTCGGGCGAGCCTTCGGCCTGCTTACTTTCATCGCGCACTTCTTGAAATGTCATCTTGAGGCGGTTCAATTGCTGGATAAACTGGATCGGCCAATCAATCACCGCGACCACAAATAGGCCCAGCGCCAACAGAGATATCAGCACCACAACAGAATCCCATGCGACCGCTAATTGCACAGCCAAATCACCGCGACCCAAATTGATGATGGTGACCAGATTTGCATCTGCCCAAAGCCACGCTAGCCCGCCCAGCAAGAGCAGCTTCAAAATGCTCTTGAACAATTCGATCAAGCCCTGCTTGCCGACGATCTTCTTTGCCCCTTTCATCGGGTTAAGACGCGAGCCCTTTGGCTTCAAGTTTTGCGGCACAAACCGCCCATCGCCAAACACCAATTGCGAGGCCACGGTGACCACCATCACGCTGGTTCCTAAAAACAGGATCGGCGGCAACAGCATCTCTAACGCGGTGCTCAACATCGCGCCTGGTTGGAAGTTTTCCAAGCTACCGTGGTCAAATCGGAAAGAGGCGCGGGCAAAGGATTGCACCAAATTCATCAGCCATGGCCCGCCTGCCAGCAGCCATGCCCCGCCTACCGCAATCGCGACAGCAGTCGCCACCTCTTTGGAGCGCAGAACATCGCCCTTTTTGGCGGCGTCAGCTTTACGTTTCGGGGTTGGGTCAAAGGTCTTTTCGCCTGCTGGTTGCTCGTCACTCATGGCGCCACCAACTCAGCGGCGCGCTCGACCATAACGCCGGACAAATCTTCAAATTGCTCGAACAATATCGGCAGGGTAACAATAATCGCAGCAAGACCAGCAAGCAGGCCTGCCGGCAAGCCCAAGGCGAACAGATTGAGCGAGGGAGCAGAGCGGCTGATCACACCAGTGGTGACCTGCACCAGCAGCAAAACCAGCACCACCGGCAGCGCAATCGCGGCGCCTGTGGCAAAGGCAAGCCCGGCAAATTGGATGATATTATCCGCTTGCGCTACACCAAATACAGCATTGCCCGCCGGGAACATGCGGTAGCTTTCGATGACCAGCTCAATCCACAATAAATGCGCGCCAACGGTCAGGAATATCAACGTCAAAAGCACAGAGAAATATTGACCAATCGCGCCCGATTGCAGGCCGGAATTGGGATCAACCGAGACGGCCAAGGCCAGCCCCATCGTGCCGGAAATTTGTTCGCCCGCAATCAGCGGGACGATAAACGCAACTTGCAACACAAAGCCGAGCCCCAACCCTATGACCGCCTCTTGCAGCAATGCCATAATCGCTGCTGCAGAAAATGGTTCAGGCATTGGCGGAACAGGCAGCCAGACGGTTATGAAGAAGCTGATCGCCATGCTCAGCATGATGCGCACAGGCACGGGCACGGTCTTGCCGCCAAACAATGGCGCGGCCATTAATGCAGCACCAATCCTGGTGGCCATAAACAACATGACCCATAATTGATCACCCAACGGGCCAAAGCCAAGATCGCCAAAACTCATGGAAACCCTCAGCGGGTCACAGAGGCTATTTGCGTGAAAATCTCGTGCGTGAAATCGGCCAA
>JALZVZ010000266.1 GCA_023299945.1 Altererythrobacter sp.
CCCGCCAACGCGCAGTCATCGCCGCCCTTGGCGATATTGTTGGTGAGCGCGTGCATGCGGTGGCGATCAAAGCCAGCGTAGCGCAATAAGAAGAGCGGCCGCAAAGGCTCATCATGTTCTCGCGCAATTACAAACCTTCGGCAAAATTGGCCCCGTTTCTTCGGGACATTCATGTGTTTGAAGCGCCATTGCCCGAAACCCATGTGATCGAGGATTTTCTGTTGGCGGAAACGGCCTTTGTCCGCTGCTTAATCAAAGGTGATTGGCGCGGCGGAGATGCGCCTGAAGAATTGTCTTCTGCAGGTTACTCATTGCTTTCCGGCGCGAATTCCAAACCCTATCAAGTCCGCCTGACCGGCAGTCTCAACAATGTTGGCTTTGCGATCCGGCCCGGTGGGTGGCGCGCTCTGTTTACTCAGTCGCATGCAATTTTTGCTGACCAGCTTTTGACTTTAGAACAAGTGTGGGGTGAGCTGGCTGTCACGCTTTTCAATGAGGCTGCAGCGGCGCAATCTGACGAGCAAAAAATCGCGATTGTTGAGGATGTCATCACTCAGCGTTTGGATGCGATTGGCGTCCATGAAGCGGATGAGAACATGGCAAAATTCGAAGTGATCGCGCGCGAAGATAGCACCATTCGGATCGACGATGCCGCAGACCAGATCGGCATGTCGGTGCGATCTTTGGAACGCCATTGTAAGCACTGCTTTGGCCTTTCGCCCAAGGCGATTTTGCGCCGTAGCCGTTTCCTCGACATGGCAGCGGCAATCCGCGGGCTCAGCAGCCCTAGCGACCAAGCGCTAGCGCAATTGCGCTATTTCGACGAATCGCATCTCACCAAGGAATTCAAGCGCTTCTCTCACATGACGCCGGGCCAGTTTAAGGAAGCGAACACGCCGCTGCAAACAGCCGGGATTAAGCTGAGAGAAGAAAGTCGCTCGGGCAAATTGCACTAAGACGGCGCGGACAAATACGACCAAAAGGATAGGAAAACATCATGGATTTCAAAGGCAAAGTGGTTTGGATCACAGGCGCATCCAGCGGCATTGGTGCAAGTTTAGCGCGCGAATGGGCGCAGCGCGGCGCAAGCATTATCCTGTCTGGCCGTGATGAAGCGCGCCTTGTCGAGACCGCCAAGGTCTGCGCGCAAACCGGCGGCGAGACGCTGATCTTGCCCTTCGATGTGCGCGATGATGCAGCATTGGCCGATGCCACTGCAAAGGCAATCGCTTGGAAAACTGGCGTCGACATTGCTGTTGCCAATGCAGGCGTTTCGCAGCGTTCCAGAGCGCTGAAAACCGATATGCAAGTCTACCGCGACATCATCGAGATTGACCTGACCGCGCAGATCGCATTTTCGCAAAGCCTGATCGGCCATATGGCTGATCGCAGCAGCGGAAATTTGCTCTTCATTTCCTCAATCGCAGGCAAAGTCGGCGTGCCCATGCGCACAGCCTATTCGGCGGCAAAATTCGGTCTTGCCGGCTATGCCGATGCTCTGCGCGCAGAACTGTCAATCAATGGCGTGGAGGTCCACACGATCTATCCCGGCTCTGTCGCCACCGATGTCGCGCGCAATGCTCTGGTCGCTGATGGCGCAAAACGCGGGCGCAGCGACAAGGTTATTGACGAAGGCATTCCCGCTGATGATGCTGCCAAAACCATGATCGACGGCGTTGCCAAGGGTGAGCGCGAGATCATCATCGCACAGGGCTTTGAGGAACAAATGGGCGAGGCGCGCCGCACTCCGGAAGAGTTGATGGACCAAACCGCAGCAATGGTTGCGGGCGGATATATGGACAAGATGGAAAGCTAAGCGATGATCGATCTGCCGCAAAAACGCGTGACGCTGACCAATGGGATTGAGCTGGATGTCGTGGATGAAGGACCGGTCGACGCACCCGTGTTGATCTTCCTTCACGGCTTTCCCGAAAACGCCCGCACATGGCGGCATCAAATCGCGCATTTTCGCGACAACTTCCGCTGTGTCGCGCCTGATCAGCGCGGCTATCGCGGCTCATCCAAACCTATCGGCGTGGAGAATTACACACCAGACCAGATGATCGGTGACGTGTTCCTTTTGGCCGATGCTCTTGGCATCGCAAAGTTCACTATCATAGGCCATGATTGGGGCGGCGCGATTGCATGGGGCGTTGCAATAGGCGGGCAACATATGCGGGTTGAGCGCGCGATTATCGCCAATGCGCCCCACCCTCTGATCTTTCCAAAGCTGCTGTGGACCAATGATCATCAGCGCCAAAGCAGCCAATATATGCGGGACTTCCGCGATCCGGTGAATGATGCGCTGGTGGCGGAAAAAGGTCTGGGCGGGCTATTGGATGCAGTGACCAACTGGCAAGCGACAGGCGCAATGGAACCGGATGAACGCGCCGCTTTGCTGGAAAGCTGGGAGAACCGCGATGCGGCAATCGCCATGCTAAACTGGTACCGCGCAACCCCGTTAGAAGTGCCGCCAATGGATGCGCCCTTTGAATTGCCTGCTGGCTTTGCATTGCCGCAAGTGCCGGATTTGAGCATACCAACCTTGGTGATGTGGGGCATGGATGACCTTGCTCTGCCGCCTGAAAATCTTGATGGGCTTGAGGACGTGATCGAGGAATTGACGCTGGTCAAAATTCCTCAGGCCGCCCATTTTATCCCATGGGAAGCGCCAAAAGCCGTCACCTCAGTGATGCATGATTTTGTAAACTCAACTCTGCAAACCAAGCCGACTTTGCATTAAAGGATTTGAACAATGAGCACTGACCGCGACGTAACCAAGGAATACACAACCGAGCAGAATATCCAGAAATTGGAACGTCTGATTGAAAGCCTGCGCGAGGGTAAAGCGTTTGAAATCCAGGTCGATAATGAGCGGATTACGGTCCCTGCCGGTGCGGAATTTACCGTTGAGCATGAGCGCGAAGGCAGCTCGCATGAGCTGGAGTTTCAGTTCCGCTGGAACGATTGATTTCGGGACGGAGCCCCCCTTACCTCAACCCAGCCACTCCACCCAAGCACCGTGGGCATGAGCATAGGCGAGCAGCTTTGGCTGCTTGCCTTCGCTTGTGCCATTCCAATAGCGCACTTTTAATTCGTGCCGGAATGTCGCGGGATCGGTCTCCAGCGCCACCCATGCCAGCGGGCGTTCAGGCGTGGCATCGGCCCCTGCTCGCTCCATCGCTGCTGTGATGTTCTCTTGCGTAGCAGCAGGCATATATTGCCACATGATGGAATGAACCATGGTGCGCACCGCGCCCTCTGCTTGCGGGCGGGCCAGCTGTAGATGCACAAAATCAGCGGCATCTTGCTCGGTTAAATCGGGCGCATTGTGTTCCGCCAAAGCAATCGCTGCATCAATCCGCGCCATACGTTCAGTTGCATCGGGCCAGACATAGCTTTTCAGTTTTAACGCCGCTTCAGGATCGCTCAGATCAATAATCTGCTGATCGCAGCCGCAAATGCTATCAATCGCGACGGAGTTAGCTGGCGGCGCAGTGCCGCGCCATTCCGGCTCTATCTGCATGGGTGAGCCAGCCGCGCCAACCTCTGTGCCGCCCAGCTTGTAAAAATACCGCTCCATCATCGTGTTAACGCCCGCGCTTGCGCCCAATTCAAACAGTTCAAAGCGCGGACCCAATCGGCCCGACAGCCACAACAGGCCCGCCATTAGACTGGCAGAACGCCCCGCTTCATTGGTTTGCGGCGGCCCATCCAGCCATGGCAGCAATTGCGCGTCATAGGTCGCGGCCAGCTCTGCCACCAAAACGTCAATTGCGGCCTGATCGGTCAAAACGCCAGAATACACCTGTGCCAGCCGATTATCGGCGCCGCTCAAAACCAGATGGTGCATTCCGCCAGCCAACCGCAAAGGCAGCGCATCTTTTAGTTTGAGCCCTTGCCAACTAGCGATCCGCGCTCCTGTCTGCGTTGATCCATCTGCCAGTTTGCCAAGCGCGCGTACGACCCGCGCGGTACAAGGTGCGCCATTTTGCTCTGCATGCGAGGCTTGCCATGCAAACGCCTCGGCAATATCGTTCATGCTCATCACTTCATTGGCTGGCATATGTGCCTCCCTGCTGCGAACTTTGGTTGCCCTTTGCGCGTCCAATGCCTATTTGCGGCGGCGACATGGAAACACCTGCCCCCACCCCTTTAACTTTCGCGATTCCCAAAGGCCGCATTTTGGACGAAGCTCTGCCAGTAATGGCGCGTGCTGGCGTCGTGCCCGAAGACGGGTTTCACGACAAGGCCAACCGCTCGCTTAGCTTTGATTGCACACGGGCCGATATGCGCCTGATCCGCGTGCGCGCGTTTGATGTCGCCACATTCGTAGCGCACGGCGCGGCGCAAGTCGGTATCGTCGGCAGTGATGTGGTGGAAGAATTTGATTATGCAGATCTTTATGCGCCTGTTGACCTCGACATTGGCCATTGCCGATTGTCTGTCGCAATGCGGGCGGATGAGGTTGACTTGCCCCGTTCAAATGCCAGCCATTTGCGCGTTGCGACCAAATATCCCTCGCTCACCCGCCGCCATTTTGAAGGCCAAGGCATTCAGGCCGAATGCGTCAAATTGAACGGCGCGATGGAACTGGCCCCTTCCTTGGGCCTTGCAAGTCAGATCGTTGATCTCGTGTCGACCGGCGCGACATTGAAGCAAAACGGCTTGGTTGAAACGGACCGGATCATCGACATTTCTGCGCGGCTAATCGTTAATCGTGCGGCACTCAAAACCGATCCGCGTGTCGCTGAGCTGGTTGCGGCTTTCCGCGCAGATGCGGAAGATCGCAAGAACTCCTGATGCAAAAGCTCCATATCTCAGACGCTGATTTTGCGGTAAAGTTTGACCGTATTGTGCGGGCGCGGCGCGAAAGCGATGCGGGCGTAGAGGGCCAAGTGCGCGACATCTTGCACGAGGTAAAAGCGCGCGGTGACGGAGCCGTCGTGGACTATTCCATGCGCTTTGATGGCTATGCGCTGACAGATAACAGCGATTGGATCATTACTAAGGAAGAATGCGCAGAGGCCTTTCAAGATTGCGCCCCTGAATTGCGCGCGGCGCTGGAATTGGCCGCGACCCGCATCCGTGCCTATCACACCGACCAATTGCCCGCGAACCGCGATTTCACCGATGATGCAGGCGTACGCCAAGGGGCCATCTGGCGTCCCGTTGATGCCGCCGGATTATATGTGCCGGGCGGACGCGCAGCTTACCCTTCATCCTTGCTGATGAATGCCATTCCGGCCCGCGTGGCTGGGGTTGAGCGCTTGGTCGTCGTCACCCCTACGCCAAAGGGAAAAGTGAACTCACTGGTCCTCGCCGCTGCGCATCTCGCCGGTGTCGATGAAATCTGGCGTATCGGCGGCGCTCAGGCCGTTGCAGCGATGGCCTATGGCACAGAAAAAATCGCAGCCGTTGATGTCATCACTGGTCCCGGCAATGCCTATGTCGCAGAGGCGAAACGCCAGCTTTACGGCGTGGTCGGCATTGATATGGTCGCCGGGCCATCAGAAATTCTGGTAATCGCGGATAAGGATAATGACCCTGAATGGATCGCATCCGATTTGCTTTCACAGGCTGAACATGATCCATCTGCTCAATCAATCCTGATCACCGACGACAAAGCGTTCGCCGCGATTGTCGAGGATTGCGTCAATGTGCAGGCCGCGCAGCTCGCAACATCCAAAGCCGCACAGGCTAGCTGGGAGGATCACGGTGTGATCATTCTGGTCGATGAAATTTCGCAAGCAACCGCGCTCGCCAATGATTTGGCCGCTGAGCATGTCGAACTGGCAGTCGCTGAGCCGGAGCCGTTTTTGCAAAGCATCCGTCATGCTGGCAGCGTCTTCCTTGGCCGCTTAACGCCGGAGGCCATTGGGGATTATGTCGCGGGGCCCAATCACGTGCTGCCCACGGGCCGCCGCGCACGTTTTGCCAGCGGTTTGTCCGTGCTCGATTTCATGAAACGCACGAGCTTTATCGAGCTGGACGAAGCCGCGCTGAAGGCCATTGGCCCAGCCGCTGCAGAACTTGCCTATGCCGAGGGGCTTCCCGCCCATGCGCATTCCGTTGAAAGGCGCCTAAAAAAATGAACATGCCAGCACGCTCTCAAGCCCGCTCCTCCGCCCGGCTTGCCGCTGTCCAAGCGCTCTACCAACAGCAGATGGAGGGTACAAAGATAGTCAAATTGCTCGATGAATTTCACCAGCACCGCCTGGGCAAAGAAATTGACGAGACGCATTTGGCCGATGCGGAAGTTGAATTTTTCGACGACCTTGTCACCGGCTTTGATGCGCGGCGAGAAGAGGTGGACGGCGCCATTGCTAGCAAGCTTGCTGATGGCTGGACGATTGCGCGCATGGACAAAACCATGCTGCAAATTCTGCGCTGCGGCGCATATGAATTGATCGCGCGGGCCGATGTGCCAAAGGCGGCCGTGATCAGCGAATATGTCGATGTGGCCAAAGCGTTTTTCGACGATGGCGAGGCAAAATTTGTGAACGGGATTTTGGATGCGCTGGGCAAAGAGGTGCGTTCATAAACGAGCATGACTTCATCGCCGCCTTGCGCGCACTTCCGCTCCATGACGGGGCGCGCGGGTTGGATGATGATTGCGCGGTTTTGGAGGTTGGGTCAGAAACACTGATCCTGACCCATGATGCGATGGCCGAGGGGACGCATTACCGCAAAGACGCCGATATGGCCGATGTCGCCTGGAAGTTGGTTGCCACAAACCTGTCCGACCTTGCGAGCAAAGGCGCTACGCCAATTGGCGTATTGCTGGGACATTCATTGGGCGAGGATGATGCGCGTTTTTTAGAAGGGTTGAGCCAAGCCCTGACCGCGTATGATACGCCTTTGCTGGGCGGCGACACAGTGGCATCTGCTAATCCGCGCACTTTGGGTCTGACAGCGATTGGCCGCGCCACCCACACGCCAGTGCCCTCACGGTCCGGCGCAAGAGCTGGCGATGCCATTTATGTGACCGGCGTTCTCGGCGCTGCAATGCTGGGCTTTGAAGGCGCGTCCGAGCACCTCGCTGCCTTCAACCGGCCTGTGCCTTTACTGCGAGAAGGCCAAGCCCTCGCCCCTCATGTCACAGCGATGATGGATGTGTCTGACGGATTGCTGCTGGATGCATGTCGCATGGCCAAGGCGAGCGGCGCGTGCTTCAAGCTCGACAGCGAGACGATCCCCGTTGCAGAAGCAAAACGCTTCGATGAATGCATCCGCTGGGGCGATGATTACGAGCTGCTCTTCACCGCTGATCCATCCGCAAGATTGCTCGTGCCCGCAAGCCGCATTGGCACTGTCACTTTAGCAAACACCGCCGCTTTAACGCTGGATGGTAAAGCGCTCACTCCCGAAGATGGCCTAGGCTACAGCCACACAAACCCCGCTTAAAAGGCGCCAAAAACAGCCTAAGCCTAGCATTAATGGCGATATGCGCGGGCCAATTCTATTCGCCTCTTGTAACCCTGCATCAATTACCATAGCCATGCCCTATGCGATGGGCCCGCAGTGGACGGGTTATTAACCACGCAGGGAAGAGGGGAATTTTTCGTGGATCTTGTTCTATTATCAATTGGGCTTGGACTGCTCGCCGTTGTGTACGGCTTTGTAACCAGTCGGCAAGTTCTCAGCGCAGATGCTGGGAATGCCAAAATGCAGGAAATTGCTGGCGCCATTCAAGAAGGCGCGCAGGCATATCTGAACCGTCAATACCGCACTATTGGTATGGTCGGCGTTGTCGTTGCCATCATCGTGTTTATCTTCCTTGGCCCCATTTTGACCGCAGGCTTTTTAGTCGGTGCGGTTCTTTCGGGTGTCGCAGGCTATATCGGGATGAACATCTCGGTTCGCTCTAACGTTCGCACGGCTCAAGCGGCCAGCGAGGGATTGCAACAAGGCCTTACCGTGGCATTCCGCGCAGGCGCTGTTACCGGCATGCTGGTGGCTGGCCTCGCACTGATCGCGATCGCTGGTTTCTTCTATATCCTGACAGAGAGCATGGGTCTTGATCTGACAGTTCTGGCTGAGAAACGCCAAATCATTGATGCGCTGGTTGGCCTTGCCTTTGGTTCGTCACTGATTTCAATCTTTGCGCGTCTTGGCGGCGGTATCTTTACCAAGGCTGCTGACGTTGGCGCCGATTTGGTGGGTAAAGTCGAGGCGGGCATCCCTGAGGATGATCCACGCAACCCGGCCACTATCGCCGATAACGTAGGTGACAATGTCGGCGATTGTGCCGGTATGGCTGCCGATTTGTTCGAGACTTATGTTGTGACTGTTGGCGCGACCATGGTTCTAACCGCTCTGCTGTTCACTGGCCTTGCCGGTGACCAGCTCAAAGCGCTGATGACCTTGCCGCTGATCGTTGGCGGTGTTTGCATCGTCACCTCGATCATCGGTACGTATTTCGTACGCCTTGGCAAATCGAACAACATCATGGGGGCGCTGTATAAGGGCTTCATCACCACCGCTGTATTGTCTGTCCCTGCGATCTATTTCGCAACGGATGCGGCGATTGGCCTCGATGCAAGCTATAAAGTGGGTGAGCAAAGCTTCACCGGCATGAGCCTGTTCTGGGCGATGATGGTGGGTCTGGTTGTGACCGGCCTGATCATTTGGATCACCGAATATTACACCGGCACAGAATATCGCCCTGTTCGCTCTATCGCGAAATCATCAGAAACTGGCCACGGCACTAACGTGATCCAAGGTCTGGCGATTAGCCTTGAGTCCACTGCACTTCCAACACTCGTAATCGTGGTTGGCATCATCGTAACGTATCAACTGGCTGGCTTGATGGGCATTGCCTTTGCGGCGACATCGATGCTGGCGCTGGCGGGTATGGTTGTGGCGCTTGATGCTTACGGCCCTGTTACTGACAATGCCGGCGGCATTGCTGAAATGGCAGAGCTGGACCAAAGCGTTCGCGACAAAACGGATGCTCTGGATGCCGTGGGCAACACCACAAAGGCGGTTACCAAGGGCTATGCCATTGGTTCTGCTGGACTGGCGGCGCTCGTATTGTTCAGCGCTTACACAGCCGATCTCAAAGAGTTCTTCCCTGACCTTGACGTCAGCTTCTCTCTTGAGAACCCGTATGTGATCGTTGGCTTGCTGCTCGGTGCATTGCTCCCTTACCTCTTCGGAGCGATGGGCATGACCGCTGTTGGCCGCGCGGCTGGCGATGTTGTGGTTGATGTGCGCGCGCAGTTCGCCGCGGACCCGGGTATTATGGCTGGCACCAGCCGTCCTGATTATGCCCGTACAGTGGATCTGGTTACGAAAGCAGCGATCAAGGAAATGATCCTGCCTTCCTTGCTGCCAGTGCTCACACCGATCGCGGTTTACTTCCTGATCACAGGCGTTGCTGGCCAAGCCAATGGCTTTGCCGCTCTCGGCGCATTGCTGCTGGGTGTGATCGTCTCAGGTATCTTCGTTGCGCTTTCCATGACCGCTGGCGGCGGTGCATGGGACAATGCGAAGAAATACATCGAAGACGGCAATCACGGCGGCAAAGGCTCAGAGGCTCACAAAGCTGCTGTTACCGGCGATACGGTTGGCGATCCTTACAAGGATACCGCTGGCCCAGCTGTGAACCCAATGATCAAAATCACCAACATCGTGGCGCTGCTTCTGCTCGCCGCTTTGGCTGGCGGTCATTGATTTGACGCAATACCGCTGCGCCATTTGAGCGCAGCAGGACACAATTTACCCCGCTGCGGCTTTAAGCCTCGGCGGGGTTTTTTGTTTTCACACTTAGACCGCGACTGCGCCAGATTTGGACACATGCGCAATCATCAATCACCCTTCAGAGAAGAACTGCTAGCGCAATCATGCATATTTCTGTGCTTTTTGTGAAGGTTACCGCTGCCCATGGCCAGTGCGCCGCTGATAGATTTCCGCGATATAGCTTCCGCAGCGATAGATGCTGTGGGCCAGTCTGTGCGGATCGTCAGCGCGCGTGACGCGGCTAAACCGGATTTCCTTGCGCAGTGGCAAGCCCTAACAAGCCATGCCAGCGAACCCAACCCTTTCTACGAGCCATGGTTCCTATTGCCCTCTTTGGAGCATTTTGGACGGGCGGATGAAACCCCAATCTTTGCCCTGTTCGAAGGTGCGGTTTTAACCGGCCTAATGCCGCTGACGGCCCACAACAATTACTACAAATATCCTGTGCCCAATCAGGCAGCATGGATGCATGACAATATGTTTTGCGGTGCACCTTTGGTGGCCAAGGGCCATGAAGCCGACTTTTGGCGCGCGCTCACCGGCCATTTGGACAAGCGGCCGGGTACCGCATTGTTTTTTCACCTGCCCGCTCTGCCTGCAAATGGCCCAATGGCCGCAGCGCTGGCTGACGTACTAACATTAGAGGCTCGGACGGGCGCGATTGTGCATTCTCATGAGCGCGCTTTGCTAGCCTCTGATCAGTCGCCAGAGGGTTATTTCAAGGCCTCCCTATCCACCAAGAAACGCAAGGAATTACGCCGGCAGCATCGCCGTCTTGAGGAATTGGGCGCGCTGACATTTGAGCGGGATGATGGCGCGAATGACATTGACGTGTGGACCGCAGAATTCCTCACCCTTGAACAGGCAGGATGGAAGGGCGAGCAAGGCTCTGCTCTGGCCGAAAACGCAGCAACGCGGCAATTCTTTGAAAAATCACTGTCCGGTGCCGCTAAGGCTGATCGGCTCGAACGCTTAACTTTCCGGCTGAACGGCAAACCCATTGCGATGCTGGCGAACTTCCTCACCGCGCCCGGCTCGTTCAGCTTTAAAACCGCCTTTGACGAGGAATATGCGCGCTTCTCGCCGGGCGTCTTGCTCCAGCAGGAAAACCTCGATTTGCTTAGCCGCAATGCAATTGAATGGTGCGACAGTTGCGCTGCTTCGGGCCATCCAATGATTGAGAAAATATGGCGCGAAAAACGCCGTATGATCAGCGTCAGCCTTGCGATTGGCGGGGACTTGCGCCGATTTGCGTTTGACCAATTTCTGCGTGCAGAAACCCACACACCCCTTAAGCCGTTAGCCGAACAGAGCCAGTCATGAACGCATCCTCCACCCCTCTTTTTGAACGTCCAGCTCAGGCATCGGTTTTTGCGCAAGACGCACGGCGGAAATTTGCATGGCAATATCCAGAGCAGCCCCACAAGCTGACGCATAATCTCACCGACAACCCCCTGCTCGATCTGCCTGCGCTGGCCGGATTGGCGGAGCAATTGCCGCCCACAAGCATTGAATATAATCGCGGCGATCTACCCATTGGCGTTGACGGCAAACCCGATGCGCCGGAGCGATCCATTGGCGACACAATCCGCGCTATTCACAAGGCGAACAGCTGGGCGGTTCTAAAGAATATTGAGCAAGCCCCCGTTTACGAGGCGCTTTTGCACGAATTGCTGGGCGAATTGCAGAACGAAATTGAGGCGAAGACCGGCGATATGCTGCGCCCGCAAGGCTTCATATTTATCTCAAGTCCGAACGCCGTCACGCCCTATCACTTTGATCCTGAGCACAATATTCTGCTGCAATTGCAGGGCTCCAAAGTGATGACGCAATTTCCAGCGGGCGACGCGCGCTTTGCTCCTGATTCAGTGCATGAAAACTACCAAACTGGCGGCGCGCGCGAACTGACGTGGGACGATGCATTTCTGTCATCAGGCCGCGAATTTGCGCTTGCATCTGGCGAAGCCCTCTATGTGCCGGTCATGGCGCCACATTTTGTGAAGAACGGCCTTGAAAGCTCGATTTCACTGTCGATAACATGGCGCTCTGACTGGAGCTTTGCCGAGGCCGATGCTCGCGCATTTAATCACAGACTGAGGGGCTTGGGTCTATCGCTTAAGCCGCCTGCGCGCTGGCCAGCCCGCAATGCAGGCAAGTCTGGCGCATACCGCGCACTTCGCAAGCTGGGTCTTGCTGGCTAAACACTGCGTTGACCTTGGCCAAACAGCGCGGCAAAGCGGCGGTATATGACCGACACACCTTCTCCTGAAAAACTCGTCGCGGATCTTGTCGATCTGCTGAATGTGCAGCCCGATGCTGTCCTTGACACGCGCTTTACCGGCAAGGCGCAAAAGAATGGCTTTGGCCGGATGTTTGGCGGCCAAGTTATTGCTCAAGCCCTGCAAGCCGCTCAGGCCACGGTCACAGACGAAAAACAAGCTCATTCCATGCATGCTTATTTCCTTCGCGGCGGCAAGGAAGGCCCGCCTACACAATATAAGGTTGCAACCGATTTCGAAGGGCGCAGTTTCGCCAATCGCCGCGTCGTTGCAATTCAGACGGGCGACGATGGCGAGGAGAAGCCGATCCTCAATCTCACCGCCAGTTTTCAGCGCCCAGAGGACGGCATGAGCCATGATGAGGCGCCTATGCCCGATGTGCCCGGCCCCGATGGTTTGCGCCCTGATATGGAACAGAGGCGCGAATTTGCCGACAAAGCCGGTATCGAAGGGCCAGTGCGCGATTTGATGCTGCGCCCACGCCCGATTGAAATGCGCACCTCTGACAAGCTTCATTGGATGAACAATGCACCGCGTCCGCCCCATGCACACAGCTGGTTTCGTGCCGCGGCGACCTTGCCCAGCATTGACGAGCAGCCCGGCCTCCACCGCGCCGTGATAGCCTATGCCAGCGACTACACGCTACTGGGAACAAGTGCGTTGCCCCATGGGCTCAGTTGGATGCGCAATGAGCTCGTCGGAGCTAGCCTTGACCACGCGATCTGGTTCCACCGACCTGCGCGCGCTGATGAATGGCTGCTCTATGCCACCGATGCGCCGTGGTCGGGATCAGGCCGCGGGTTCAATCGTGGGCGGATATTCAACCAGTCTGGTGAGCTCATCGCCAGCGTCGCGCAAGAAGGTATGATGCGGCGGCGCAAGGGTAAGTAGCTCAGCAATTAAGGCGCTTTAACCGCCTTTGCTGCGCCCTGCCCTGCTCTTATCACTGTCACCGCCATTGCGGTCTGCAAGAGCCCACGATGAGTTGCGCGAGCCAAAGCCGCCAGCCTTCGCCATTTTGGATGCAGGCTTCGTCTTAGGCACGCTTTTGGCTCGTTCGACAGCGCGGTTTGATGCGATATATTTGCCAGGAGCACCGCCATAACCGAGCCGCGAACCATTGGCCGTTTGAAAGCCGCCACCAGCGCTTTTGTACAAAGGCGCATTGCCGTAACGTTTGCTGGAAAACCATGCGACGATAAAAGGTGAGAAGTGCCGACGTTCTGATCCGGCCTCCTGACCATCAGCTTGGACGCATTGTCCTTCGCCATATTCCGTCTCGCAATCCTGCAAAGCGGCAAACCTGGGCGCATCTTTCGCGGCTCGCTCAGATGCTTCTGTGCGCATCTCTTCGCATTCTTCTGTCGTGTTGCCAGTGGCTTTCGCGCAGGCAAACACATTTTCAAAGACTTGAACCTCGTTCTTGCCCTCTTCTGCCACAGCAATTGTGTTGGCGTCTGGGGCAGCATCACTTCCGCAAGCGGATAACATAACGCCGCTGCTTAGCGCCGCCATTGTTGTCAAGCGCACGCGCGAGGAGCGTTTGCTCATCCGTTTAAAGCCACCATTTTGCATTACATATCCCCTGCCCAAATCAATGTGCATATTGGCATAGTAGAAAAAGGTTAGCACAAAGTGGACAGGACCAACCTGTACAATAGAGGCACGTTTTGATGCTCCGCAAATCACTCCAAGAACGCGCCAATTGGCAGGCTATTGCAGAGGCGAACGGCTTCTTATTTCATCATGTCGATGGCGAAAGATATTGGGATGAGCGAGCCTGCTGGCAGTTCACTCTCAGCGAAGTTGAGAACGAGATTGAGGACCCCACGACCGAGCTTTACGCCATGTGCTTGCAATTGGTGGATGAGGCTTGCGGCGATCAGCAAGTGATGGAACAGCTCGCCATCCCGCAGCCTATGTGGGACGCTATCGCGAGCAGTTGGCGCAGCGGGGATGCCTCGCTCTATGGTCGTTTTGATTTTGCCTATGACGGATCAGGTCCAGCGAAAATGCTGGAGTTTAACGCAGACACACCCACCAGCGTTTATGAAACCGCTTTCTTTCAGTGGAACTGGCTGGAAGATATGATCGAAAGCGGCGAGTTGCCGCCTGAAACAGACCAGTTTAACCGCCTGCACGAGGCGCTGATGGAGCGGTTTGGTCAAATCCTGAGCAAGGGTAGCCTCTTGCATTTTTCCGCTGTGGCGGAGCATATTGAGGACCGAGCAACTGTTGCTTATCTAGAGGATGTTGCCGGTCAAGCAGGCCTTGAGACACGCTTTGTCGATGTGGCACAAATTGCGACCAACCAGGACGGGCAGTTTGTTGATCCCGAAGGCTATCACATTGGCGCTTTGTTCAAGCTCTACCCTTGGGAGGATATGATGCGCGAGGATTTCGCGGCCCAAGTTGCACGCTCTGGCACAATGTTTCTTGAGCCTGCCTGGAAAGCGATCCTATCAAACAAGGCCATGTTGCCGCTGCTCTGGAAACGGCACACAGGCCACCGCAATCTGCTGCCATGCTATTTTGCTGGCAGCGATGAAGCGCGCGAGCTGACCAGCGGACCGCATGTGACCAAACCATTCTACAGCCGCGAGGGCGCAGACATCGAGCTGTTCGACGGTGCTCAGCATCACACTGGCCCTGCTCAAGGTTACGGCGCAGAAGGCGCGATTGTGCAAGCCTATGCACCGATTGCTCGGCATGGCGACAATCACGCAGTCATCGGCAGTTGGGTTGTCGGCGATGATGCTGCTGGCATGTCGATCCGCGAAGACGCCAGCCCAATTACCCGCGATACAGCACGGTTTTTGCCGCACATTATCATTGGGTAAAGCCGCTTGCCCTGCGCGGCGATTAGGTTAGTCTAGCGCCTAATTAAAGGACATAGATCATGCCGACAATCACCCGCGAGAAACCACTCGTTCACACCCTGGAGCCGTCCGACCATCCCTATCTGAGCGGGCCTTGGACGCCCGTTCACGAAGAAGTGACGGTTGACGAATTGGAAGTGATCGAAGGCGAAATTCCCGCTGATATTGACGGCATTTACCTACGCAATACGGAAAATCCAGTTCACCAGCCATTGGGCCGACATCACCCATTTGATGGCGATGCGATGGTCCATCAGGTCAATATCTCTGGCGGCAAAGCAAGCTACCGCAACCGTTACGTCCGCACACATTGTTTTGATGCTGAGCAGAACGCAGGAGGTGCATTGTGGGGCGGATTGATGGACCCAAAAGGCATATCGAAACGCCCTGGATATGGCGCGCATGAAGGGCTGAAGGACACAGGCTCCACCGACATTATCGTCCATGCTGGAACCGCGCTCGCAACGCTCTATCAATGCGGCGAAGCGTGGCAGATTGACCCCCTGACCTTGGCCAACAAAGGCAAGGCCAGTTGGGGGCCATTGGACGGTGTATCTGCCCATCCAAAAGTCGACGAAAGCACTGGCGAGTTGATGTTCTTCAACTATTCAAAATATGCGCCCTACATGCATTACGGCGTGGTGGATCGCAGCGGCGCGCTGGCGCATTATGTGCCGATCCCGCTCTCTGGCCCGCGCCTGCCGCATGATATGGCAATCACGCGCAATTACTCGATCCTCAACGATATGCCGCTCTATTGGGATGCTGACCTGCTTAAACGCGATATCCACGCCGCGCGCATTCACGAGGGCGTGCCAACGCGTTTTGCTTTAATCCCGCGCCATGGCCAGCCGGAGGACATACGCTGGTTCGAAGCTTCACCAACCTATGTATTGCATTGGACCAATGCGTATGAAGACGGCGATGAGGTGATCCTAGAGGGCTATTACCAAGACAAACCCATGCCCGACCCCATCGAAGAAGCCGGTCAATACAGCCATATGATGGCCTATGTTGATGAGCATTCTTTCCAATCTCGGCTGCATCGCTGGCGGTTTAACTTAAAGACCGGCGAAACAATGGAAGAGCGCCTAAGCGATAGGATCGTCGAATTTGGCATGATCAATCCAGCCTATTTGATGGATAAAAGCCGCTATGTTTGGTCAACCACGACGCGGCCAGGATGGTTCCTGTTCAACGGCTATTGCCGACACGACACCCAAACCGGGGAAGAGCAAGTCTTTGAACTGCCTGAAGGGGTCTATGCCAGCGAAAGCCCAATGATCCCGCGCAAAGATGCCTCCGCAGAAGATGACGGATATCTCATCACATTTTTGATTGATGAGAATAAGGGCTCATCCGAATGTGCAATTTTGGATGCGAGTGATGTGAGCAAGGGGCCGATTTGCCGGATCGCCCTGCCTCACAAAATTTCCAGCGGAGTGCATGCCACTTGGGTAGAACACTCACAGCTTGCCTCAGATGCGGAATTTCACCGCTCTCAATTAGACTAAAAAGGGACTAACCCTCGGCCAGCGCTTCAGCTTCGCGTTTAGCAGCGCGTTCTTCATCTGCACGAACACGGTCTGTGTGTGCCTTTTGCGCTTTTTCCGCGAGCGCACGCCATGTCGATTCTGAACGGAGCTCACGCTCACGGACGTTTTCCAGAGTTGCTGCTTTTGCAGCAGCCGCTGCGGCATCAGCGCGCTCGGCATAAAATTCATAGGTTTGGGCCATTGGCGCCCTCCTTCCTCAGGTAAGTGTGGATGGAAAAATACGGCGCTGAAGACCAATTCCTCAGCGCCGTATTCAAACTGAAATTAATCAGCAGCGCTCAGGTTTACGGCGCTTTCTTTGCCGTTACGGCCTTCTTCGATCTCGTAATTGACGCGTTGGTCCTTATCGAGCGACTGCATGCCAGCAGCTTGAACAGCGCTGATGTGCACGAAGCTATCGTTAGAACCGTCGTCAGGCTGGATGAAGCCATAGCCTTTGTCGGTGTTGAAGAATTTTACGGTGCCAGTCTTTGACATGTGGTGTTCCTTTCAAAAGAACAGTGTTGTTACTGCCGCGCAGTTTACGCGGCAGATTTGCTACAAATCGTCTTGGGAAAGGAAGTCGTCGTCTGTTTTACGCCGGGGCCAATACGTGGAACGCAAGGCAAGCGGCGGTATGCAAATTTCGAAGTCCGTCGCAATTGTCGACGTCAGCTATGCTTATATAGGGCAGAGTTGCAAAAATAGCGAGAAATATATGCAAAGCCAAATGAAACAGATGAAACAAGCGCCCCGTCAAGAGCCCGCATGATAGAAATCCCAGATCGTCTGTGCGACCGTTTCACTAACGCCGGGCGCCTTTTGTAAGTCTTCCAAACCAGCGGCGCGGACTTTGCCTGCGGTTCCGAAATGCAGCAGCAAAGCGCGCTTTCTCGATGGCCCAATGCCTGGGATCTCGTCCAAGGGTGATGCGGTGATCGCCTTACTGCGTTTTGCACGGTGTGCGCCAATGACATAACGGTGCACCTCATCACGCAGGTTTTGCAGGTGAAACAATACTGGCGAATTGGTTGGTAGAATCTTCTCACGGCCATCAGGGAAGTGGAACACTTCACGCCCCTCTCGACCGTGATGAGGGCCCTTCGCAATGGCAATCAGCGCCACATCTTCGATGCCCATTTCGGCCAATTGATCGCGTACCGTACTCATCTGGCCCTTGCCGCCATCCAGCAAGACAAGATCGGGCCAGATAGATTTTTCTCCAGAGGTTTCGCGGTCAGGATCATCCTTCATCGCCCGCACGAACCGGCGTTCCATGACCTCACGCATCATCCCATAATCATCATCGGTGCGCGCCGATTTGATGTTAAACTTACGATATTGGTTTTTCACAAAGCCTTCTGGCCCCGCTACCACCATGCCGCCAACCGCCTTTGCCCCTGAAATGTGGCTATTGTCGTAAATTTCGATCCGCTGAGGCACCTCGTCCAACTCAAGAAACTCGGCCATTTCGCGCAAGGTCTTCGCCTTGGTGCCGCTTTCTGCCAAGCGCCGTTCTAACGCCTCGGACGCATTGCGGCTCGCTTGTTCCATCAGCTTGCGGCGGTCACCGCGCTGAGGGATAGAAAGGATGACTTTTTTGCCGTTATCGCCTCGCTTTGCCAGCTCGGTTAGCGCGGCTTCGATAAGCGCGCTTTCAGGCAAGGTCCGATCAACCAAAATAGTGGGCGGAGGCGGAACCTCCTCGTAAAATTGCAGCATTACATTGGCAAGAATTTGATCCTCTTCCACATCCTTTGTATGGGTCGGGAAGAAAGCGCGGTGGCCCCAATTTTGTCCTCCGCGAATGAAAAACGCCTGTACACCAACTTGTCCGCCTTTGCTTGCGAGCGCGAAGACATCGGCATCACCGACCCCGCTGGCATTGATCGCTTGACTGCCTTGAATAAACGTCGCCGCGCGCAATCGGTCGCGTAGAATTGCCGCAGTTTCAAAGTCCAAATCAGCCGCAGCCTTGGCCATCTGCGCCTCAAGATCGGTCTGCACAGCTTGCGATTTACCGGCAAGAAAATCCTTCGCTTGCGCCGTGAGCGCCGCGTAATCATCCTTGCTAATTCGGTCGACGCAAGGGGCAGAGCAGCGCTTGATTTGATACAGTAGGCAAGGCCGGTCGCGGTTCTTAAAAAAGCTGTCTGTACAAGATCTGAGCAGGAACAGCTTTTGCAGTGCGTTGATTGTCGTGTTGACGCTGCCAGCGCTCGCAAATGGCCCGTAATAATTGCCCTTGGACCGGCGCGCACCGCGATGCTTTTGAATGCGGGGAAAGTCATGTTCGGCGCGCAAAAGAATAAAAGGAAAGCTCTTATCATCGCGCAAGAGCACATTGAACGGTGGGCGATACCGCTTCACCAATTGCGCCTCTAGCAGCAGTGCTTCGGCCTCTGAATTGGTGGTGATAATCTCCATCGACCGGCACTGGCTGACCATGCGCTGCAGCCGCCCTGTCAGCTGGTTGACCTGCGTATAATTGGGCACGCGCGATTTAAGTGAGCGGGCCTTACCCACGTATAAAACATCCCCGCGCGTATCGAGCATCCGGTAAACGCCAGGCACGGGTTGGAGCGTTCTGACGGTCTGGCGAATAGCCTCGATGCCCGCCTCAAGATTGGGCTGAGCGGAGGCAACAGTATAGGTCGCGCGTTCCTCATTGAAGCGCTCTGCACCGCCTGGCTTACTGGAAGCTTTTTGCGGGGAACCAGATTTGATCTCAGCCATCGAGGCCACAGATAGGCGCTGCGCGCGGAGATATCAAAGGGGCGAGGAAGCCCTGCCCCCTGATCAAAACAGCTTGCGCAATTGAATACCAAGATAGCGCCCAGTTGGATCGAGCAAATCAGGCTGGAAATTCAATGGCACATCACCGTTTTCATCGACCACGCGCCGCTTTGCATCAAACACATTATCTGCGCGCAGGGACACCCGCAGGTCTTTGAAGGCTCCTTTGTCCTTCTTTAGAACTTGCCCCAAATTGGCGAACAACCGAAGGTTAAATGTGGCGAGATCGCGAAAGAACAGCGGACTGGTCCCATTATCAAGGTTGCCATTAATACGCGCATTGCCGGTATAGCGTCCTGAGAATCTCACTCCGAAACCGCCTCTAAATGCGCCCGCTTCCAAACTGGTGGAATGGCGCGCAGTGCCAAAATTGTTGAGCGTGTCACCATTGAGATTGTCGAACAGGAAGCCGCCCTCAACAATACGCACTTGGCTTTCCAATTGCACCGTATGGGAGAGGTTGAAGAAATAGCGCCCGCGCCCATCGCGGCCAAAGCTAGGCACCCCGCCGGCACGCCGCCCTCCGCCCCCGCTGCCGGATTGCCCGCCGCGCTGTTCGGCGCCTGCTTGAGCGGGGGGACTACCACCGCTTGCCCCGCGCAACATCGCAGGGTCCGCTGCACAAATGCGTTCCCTGAATTGCGCAAGGCGTTCTGGGTCAATCTTGCCATCTTCGCCGCGTACACGGTCCAGCATTCGCTTCAATCGCTCAGGATCAAAACCGGGAATGATCGTCGATATATCTTGCCCGCTATCGGCTGCTGCCGCCAATTTGGTGAGCATCTCCAAACCATCATCAGCGCACAAACGGTCACGGAATGCCATGAACTGCTCGCGGCCTTCGGGCGAAGCGCCCCCGCGATTTGGCCGACCTGCACCTTCGGGACGCCCTGCGCCCGATCCCGGGCCCGCACCTTGCGGACGGCCTCCGCTTTGTGGGCGCCCTTGCGGCGCTGCAGCGCCCCATGATCCGCGCGTTGAAAAGCCGAACACCAGCCGTTTGTCGCGGCTTTCAGCATACGTAACAGTGCGTCGATCAAGGCTAATTAAAGTGCCTCCAGCATCGCGGATCACCCGGTCGGCAAATGCGGCCTCCGTTTCTGCATTCAGCGCCGGAAACCCTCCCGTGACATCATCGGAACGATTACGAATATAGTCCGCTGACAGGCGGGTATT
>JALZVZ010000267.1 GCA_023299945.1 Altererythrobacter sp.
CGGGGTGATCTTGTGGTAGAGATTGCGGTGGAAACACCGACCAAACTCAGCAAAGCGCAGCGCGAAATTCTAGAGCAATTCCGGGAAACTGAAACGGGGGATGAGTGTCCGGAGAGCCGCGGCTTTTTCGACAAACTCAAAGACGCATTCGGGGCATAAGCTGCGATGTTTCTTCCCGACCCCAAAGCCATGCACAAGCAGGCTGCGCTGGACGCCTATGAACGCGGACGTAGCGATGCGGGCGCGCTGATTTCGGCAGCGCTGGCGCGACTGCCCGGCGACCAACAGTTGCTAATTGCCGATGCCAGCGTGAGCACAATGGCGGGCGCGGATGACGCTTTGGAACGCTTGACCAAGGCCTTGCGCGCGGACCCACAATGGACCGAGGGACACCGCGCTTTGGTCCAGTTAAGGACCATGTTCGCATTGCCAAATGCGCTCTCCTCAATTGAAGATGCGATGGCGATCCATCCCTATGATGCGCACTTGCTGATTGCCTATTTGGGTATGTTGGGCGGAACGGGACGTTACGAAGAAGCCGCAAGCAAAGCCCGCAATTTTCGCGATCAGACTTGCGACATTGCCGGACTTCGCCTCATCGAGGCTCGGTTTATGGGTTTTGCTGGAAAGCCCCATAAGGCGCAAAGCCTGCTCGATAAACTGCCTGCCGGGACACCGGAGCTGGACTATGAGCTTGCGCGTAATGCCATGCGGCTTGTCCGCTGGGATGACGCAAGCAGGGCGATCGACCGCGCGATAGGTGCAGATGCGAATGGACCGCGCGTTACCTCTGCTGACAAGAACCAATATGACATTGGCATCTGGGCCTTGGCCGAATTGTGCTGGCGGCAATTGGGCGATCCGCGCCATGCTTGGCTATTTGACCGCGAAACTATGACCGGGCAATTCCCTCTACCGATTGAAAAGTCGGATCTGGCCGAGGTTCTGCGCCTGCTGCCCCGTTTGCATGTGATGCATTCCGCACCTTTGGGGCAAAGCGTCTCGGGCGGAACGCAAACGCTTCATGATTTACAGCGCCGCGAGGAACCAGCGATTGCCGCTCTGTTTGATGCAGCGCGACACGTTTTGGGCGCCTTCACCAAGCAATTGGGCGCGCTTTCTGCAGATCATCCTCTGCGGGCTCTATGTGGCCGCATGCCTGATATCACCGCCAGCTGGTCGATCCGATTGACAGGGGGAGGGCGGCATTTCCCGCATTTGCACAATAGCGGGCTGGTCAGCTCTGCTATGCATCTCGCTATCCCAAGAGGTCTGGAAGAGGGCGAGGGTGCACTAGAGCTAGGCCGGCCGCCAGAGGACATCACCGGCGGTCCGCCGCCTGCCGCGACCATCATGCCTAAGCCTGGAAACCTCGTGCTATTTCCAAGCTATTTGTATCATGGGACTTCGCAGTTTAGCCAGGGCGAACGGCTGACTGTGGCGTTTGACGCGAGGTAAGGTTTGGGCCGAAACCATTGGCTCGACAGCCAGCCCAAGTCTGGCTACGCCTGAATCCAACAGGAGAAAATTCATGATCCGTACCCGCGCCCTATTCCTCGCCGCTGCTGCTGTGACCACACTCGCTGCGCCTGCCATCGCGCAGCGCAATTTCGATAATGTTGAGGTGAAAACTGAGGAAGTGGCACCCGGTATCGCGGTGCTATTTGGTGCAGGCGGAAACATTGGCGTCAGCCACGGAGACGATGCAACTGCAATCATCGACGATCAATTTGCGCCGCTGTCTGGCAAGATTGAGGCCGCGATCGAGGGGCTGGGCGCAAAGCCTGTGAAGTATGTCATCAACACGCATTGGCATTTCGATCACACTGGTGGGAACGAGCATTTTGGCAAAACCGGCGCGACCATCTTTGCCCATGACAATGTCCGTGTGCGCATGACTGCAGGCGGCACAGCGGCGGGCACTGAAACCCCGGCCGCCCCGAAAGCAGCCTTGCCGGTTGTCACATTCGAACGCGGCGTCACCATGCATTTGAACGGCGACACGATTGACGTTATTTTCCTTGGCGGCGGCCATACAGATGGCGACAGCATCGTACGCTGGCGCGAGAAAAACGTCGTCCATATGGGCGATCTTTATTTCAAGATTGCAGGCTGGCCGTTTGTTGACACCAATTCAGGCGGCGATGTTGAGCATCTGCTGTTCTCCATCGACAGCGCGATATCGATGATGGATGGGGATACCAAAGTCATCCCGGGCCACGGCCCCATGTCCAACCGCGCAGAGCTGATCGCTTACCGCAATGTTGTTGGAGAAGCCGTCACGCTGATCAAAGCGCTTAAAAATACAGGCAGCAGTCTGGAAGAAGCTTTGGCGGCAAAACCCTTGGACAGTTTTGAACGCGGCGAAGGCTTTATCAGCGCTGATGCATTTACGACTGCGGTGTGGAATAGCCTCGATTAAAGAGGCTGATCTCGCGTTATCTCTGCTTTGGCCTCTTCTGGCCTCGTTTAGCCTAAACGCTCCAAAATCTCTGCACGCAGCTGCTTAATCAGCCGTTTTGAACAGCGTCCAGCTGTCATCTCCTCGTCCATAATAGCAAGGAATGCGCGCTTCTTAAATCCTGCGCACAATGGCTCTGGTATCGGATCATCGAGCGTTGAGCAGATCAAATCCACCATGCGTTCGGCCCCGTGCAAACGGCCCCAAAGATAGTCATTTTCGCGGTAGTCGCGGCTGAAGAATGCGCCGAAATTATAAAACTCTGTCCCCTTTAACGTCGCACGCGTTCCGCCCTCGCGGATAGAGCGGGCATCATCGGGAGAGATGCGGTCAATCTTCACCGCATCATATTCCGCTAGGCCCTTATTGCGGATCAGAGGGAAGGTTGCGACATCGTAAAATGGGAAACCAAGATATGTCAGCAGCATCCGGCGGCGCAGGGGTTTCGGCATTTTCTCAAGCGCCTGCGCAAGCAATTCCTCGGCGTAATCATCGGCGCTGGAAAGATCGCGTGACGCGGCCAAATGATCGAGCACCGCGCCAGGATTGACTAAGCAACTGGCCGACAATGCGCCAAATTCATCGCCCAGTCGCTCTATCTTCTCACGCTCAAAATAGAGCCCAAGCAGCTCGTAAATAGTTTCCCGCGCCAGATCGAGGGAATCATCAGAAATGGTCGGATCACGTTCCCAATCGCGCGACAGTCGGCGACCCAGCAGCCGCAATCGGCGCAAGCGAAAGCCAATGTCATTCGCTTTGAAAAAGGCGATGGCTTCTTCATTTGCGCCGCCAGAGGCTTCGGCCAAAGACACCAAACCGCGCGTTTCCAGTTCGCGCCGAAACGCGTCTTCAATCGGGCTGGAATCCGGCAAACCCAATTGCGGCGCGGCTTTTAAAGTCGCCCCGGCAAGGCGTTCAATTATGCTGGAGAATTTCGTCTGCGCATAGGAATGATAGGCATAGCTCGCCTGCTCAGCGGCGGCCTGCTGCGCCTTCTTGCGCCAATTTTTAAGACGGGTAGGCGAAGGCCGATTAAGGAACAGCGTCCGGCCAAACAACTTCTCAACTGCGGCCTCGACCTCCGGACGCAGGCCTGCGACAATCCGCTTCATCCGCTCTGCTTCGCGCGATTGTTGTTCCAATTCTTCCAAATTGTCACGGATCGGTTGCTCACGCGGGATCGTGGATAGCGATCCAAAGATTGCCGCGAAGAACCCGACCGGACGCCCCACTTCCTCGCGGATCGTGCCGAACCGGTCAGGGCGTGGATCAATATAAACAAAGCGGCGGTCAACTTCGCGCTGAGCATAACGAACCGCCAGTGCATCGGTTGCGCCGCCGAAGGGCGCATTGACCAAAACAGAGCCATCGATCAGCGATATGCTATCCTGCGTTCCCTCGCGAAGATGGGTCGGCATGATCCGTTTTAGGAATGCCTCCCGCCCCTGCCAATCATGCCCGCGCTCAGCGGCCAGCGCATCAATCTCTGCCAATTGCAAAGGCGGGAAAGCGCCGGGGAAGCTGGCGGTGGAACGCGCCGCCATTGTCAGCTCCAACAGATTGGCAATGCCCGCACCGGCCATGCGCGGCGTCTGACTGGTGAATGAAATAGGCAGGCGGTGCTCTGTCTCCTCCACCACGGGCGGTGTGTTCAGTCGCAGCAATTCCAAATGTCCGCGAAAATCGGTGGTGGTCACAAACAAATCGATAGGATGACCGGGCGGAAGCAGCGGCTTTTCAACTTCGCTTTCCTGCATCGCCATCAGAGCATCAAACAGTAGAGCGCTGAAATTTGGGCCAGAGAAGGGAGGGCTGAACCAGCGGCCACGAACCAATTTGGAGACTTTTTTGCGGACCTCGCTGCGGGTCTCGGGCGCGACGCTTTCGCTGACGGCATTGCCCGGCCGCCGCAGAACCAATTCCGCCAATGGCTGAGCCCAGATTTTGGCATAACGCCACAATGGCTCCGCCGCAGGATCAACAAGCTCGTCAATGTCAGCGTTTTCTAGCCACAAATCGGTCAGCGGCTCCAGCGATTGCCCTGAATGAATAGCCTGAGCGAGAAACACTGCATTGATCCCGCCCGCACTCGCGCCGGTAAGAATATCGGGCATGAAGCGCAGTTTCAGCTCATGCCGGTCAGCAATTGTCTCCAGCAAATCGCGGTATACATCGCCAACGCCGCCCTTTGAAGGTGCACCATCATTTGCATCGCGGCTGGCCCTTGCCAAATGCCAGATTTCTTTGGTGACGCCGTGCATATAAACCGCAAGGCTAACACCGCCATAGCAAATGAGGGCAAGACGGAGTTCTTTTTGACGCATCTTGCTTTGAATAGGGGGATATTTCCCAAATGCAATTGCGTTCCACTTATGTTCCGATTAAAGCTTGTGCATGGCTAAATCTAAAAAACGGTATGTGTGCGCGTCTTGCGGCAGTGTCTCGCAAAAATGGCAAGGGCAATGCGCTGAATGCGCTGAATGGAATACGTTGAGCGAAGAAGCCCCTGCGACGGTGTTTTCACAAAAGCATGATTTATCGAGCGGCGGCCGTGCGGTGAAATTTGTTCCGCTGGATGCGCCGACGCAATTGCCGACACGCCGCCCGACAGGTTCCGCTGAATTCGACCGTGCTTTGGGCGGGGGGCTTGTTCCCGGATCTGCAATACTGATGGGCGGTGATCCAGGAATTGGTAAGTCGACCCTGCTGCTGCAAACAGCGGCGCGCATCGCAAAGAATGGCGGCAATGTTGTTTATGTTAGCGGCGAGGAAGCGGTGGGACAGGTTCGCATGCGGGCTGCGCGATTGGGGCTGGCCGATGCGCCGCTGCAATTGGCTTCGGAAACATCGGTGCGCGATATTCTCACCACTCTGGGGTCAATGGGCGCGCCAGATATGCTGGTTATCGATTCTATCCAGACCATGCATTCCGACACTATCGAAGGCGCGCCAGGCACGGTTAGCCAAGTGCGCGGATGTGCGCTTGAACTGATTCGTTATGCAAAAGAGGCGGGAACCGTGCTCGTTCTGGTCGGTCATGTGACCAAAGACGGCAATATCGCTGGCCCCCGTGTTCTGGAACATATGGTCGATGTGGTGATGAGTTTTGAGGGGGAGCGCAGCCATCAATATCGCATCTTGCGCGCGCTTAAAAACCGGTTTGGAGCGGTCGATGAAATCGGCGTTTTCTCGATGGAGAGCGAGGGACTGACAGAGGTTTCCAACCCCTCCATGCTATTTCTATCAGGCCGTGATGCGCCGCTGGCAGGCAGCGCAGTTTTCCCCGCATTGGAAGGCACACGGCCCGTGCTGGTTGAAATTCAAGCGCTGATCGTCCGGTTGCAGTCCGGCGCAACCCCGCGCCGCTCTGTTGTTGGCTGGGAAAACAGCCGATTGGCGATGCTGTTGGCGGTTTTAGAGGCGCGCTGCGGTCTTAATTTCAGCTCAGCTGAGGTTTATTTAAATATCGCTGGGGGATATCGCCTGTCTGATCCCGGCGCAGATTTGGCTGTTGCTGCTGCATTGGTGTCGGCGCTGGCGGATAAGCCTTTGCCGGCGCAAAGCGTATGGTTCGGCGAATTGTCATTGGCAGGCGAAGTGCGGCCCGTCTCGCACGCAGATTTGCGCACCAAAGAAGCGGCGAAGCTGGGCTTTGGCAAGGGCTTTGGCCCTCCTGACAGCAAGGTTAAAACGGCAAAGCTTGAATATGGCGCGATCAAACAAGTCGCAAACCTCGTTGACCGGATCATGGGATCAGCATAATCAATCATCGTAATGACAGGTTTTGACATCATCGTTTTGATCATCGTGGCAGTGGCGGCGATTGGCGGTTTCATGCGCGGGCTCGTGCAAGAAGTGCTTTCACTGGCAGCTTGGGTTCTGGCTGCATTCGCGATTCTCTATATGCACAAACCGTTGACAGAGGCCTTGCGCACTTATCTTGATACAGAACCTGCGACTTCGCTGCTGGCTTTTGTTCTGCTGCTCCTGATCCCTTATGCCGCGATGAAACTGATCGCGGGCAATGCGGGCGAGGCTTCGCGCAATTCTGTGATGGGGCCGATTGACCGCGTTTTGGGCTTTGGCTTTGGCGCAGTGAAGGGCACGCTGATCGCGATCTTCGCGTTTTCCGTGCTGGCTTTGGGTTATGACAGCATCTGGGGCTATAAGGGGCGTCCGGTGTGGATCTCTACGGCACGAACATATCCGGTGGTAGACGCAGGCTCCCGCAGCCTTGTGACCATGATTGCGGAACGCCGCGCCGCGCTGCGCGAACAAAACGAAGCCAATAGTGAGTGAAGAACGGTGAGTGAACTCGCTGATGCGTCTGCCCGAAAACCTGCGGCGGCCAAGCTCTACTCGCCGCAATTGTTGAGCCTGGCAACGCAGCTGGCTAATTTCCCGCTTACCGCCGATCTTCCCCTGCAATTTGAAGCCCGATCCCGCACCTGCGGTAGCGTAGTAGCCATTGGTTTTGCATTGGCAAAAGACGACGGCATTGACCGCATCGGTTGCAAAGTGACAGCCTGCGCCGTTGGCCAAGCAGCGGCCGCAATAATGGCGGGCGATATTCGTGGGCAGACTTTCGCAGATATTCAGCGCGCTCTCACTCAGATCGAAAGCTGGCTAAAAACTGGCGGCAATCCGCCCGAGTGGCACGGCTTTGACGCGCTGCTGCCGGTGCTGCCGCATGCGGGACGCCATGGCGCACTGCTTTTGCCGTGGCAAGCTGCATTAGGAGCACTTTCCATGAACGATCCGGCAAGCTAAAGCAGGCTTAAGAAAACAGACGTCCGGGGGAATTATGTCAGACATCGCTCAAACAGCGGAAATGCGCGAGCCAAGCAAAAATGAAATCAAGCTTGTTATCGGTGCCAGCTCGGCCGGTACGGTTTTTGAATGGTATGATTTCTTCATCTACGGAACGCTGGCCTACATTTTGAAAGATGTGTTCTACGCGACTGACAATGAAACGCTTGGTTTGCTGCTGGTTTGGTCGACTTTTGCCATTGGCTTTGCCTTTCGCCCAATTGGCGCGATCCTGTTCGGCTTTTTAGGCGATAGGCTAGGGCGCAAGTACACCTTCCTCGTGACTGTCACATTGATGGGCATTGCGACCGCAGGTGTCGGCCTAATCCCCAGCATTGAAACCATTGGCATTGCGGCTCCCATCATCATCATCCTGCTTCGGGTTATTCAGGGGCTGGCGCTGGGCGGTGAATATGGCGGCGCGGCGATCTATGTCGCTGAACATGCTCCGCCAGAAAAGCGCGGCTTTTACACCAGCTTCATCCAAGCCAGCGTTGTCGGCGGATTTGTGTTGTCGATTGCCGTCGTGCTGGCCTGCCGGTTCTTAATTCCTGAAGAAGCCTTCCGCGATTGGGGCTGGCGCGTGCCGTTTCTGCTGTCGATTATCCTGCTCGCCATATCGCTGTGGATGCGGTTGAAACTGTCGGAAAGCCCCGTGTTCCAAGCGATGAAAGATGCAGGCGAAACCGCGGGCAATCCCTTCATCGAAAGCTTCACTTACCCCGGCAATAAAAAGCGTATTTTCGTGGCTTTGTTTGGCGTGTCCGGCGTCCTGACGACGATCTGGTACACTGCCTATTTCTCTGGCATGTCCTTCCTTCGCGGGCCGATGCATGTCGATGATTTGACGGTCGAACTGATCCTATTTGTCAGCGGTATGATCGCGATGGTGCTCTACCTGATTGTAGGTGCATGGTCAGACAAAGTCGGACGCAAAAAACCGATCATCATTGGTGCACTTGCAACGTTGGCGCTGCTGTTCCCGGTCTTTTGGGGCATGGGTAGCCTTGCCAATCCGGGCCTTGCGCAAGCAGCTGCGGCGGCGCCAGTTGCGGTCTCTGGCCCGCAATGTGTAACCGATCCCTTCGCCGAACTGTTCGACCGTGAACAGACGACTTGCGGTAACGTTCTGCAGACGCTGACTGCGGCTGGTGTGCCGTATTCCTTGGAAGCAGGAGATGCGCTCAAGCTAACAGCGGGTGGTGATGAAATCACGATCGACCCAGCTTGGGCAAAGGATAATGCGGCGCTAAAAGCAGGCATTCTGGGCGGCCTCACGCAATATGGTTTCAACTTTGAAAAGCAGCAGCCAGCCTTCATCAACATCGTCGGCATCGTTGCATTGCTGCTTGTCTTGTCAGTGCTTTCCGCGCTGACATATGGCTCGGTCGCGGCGCTGCTATCAGAGATGTTCCCGCCGAAAATCCGCTACAGTTCCATGTCGATCCCATACCATATTGGCGCAGGCTATTTGGGCGGCTTCCTGCCACTCATCGCAGGCGTAATCGTGGCCAGTACTGGCGATATTTATGCCGGGCTGTGGTACACTTGGGTGATCGTAGCGGTCGGCGTTTTGGTCGCATGGTGGGGGCTTGCTGGCGGACCGCCAACAGACTTTAGCGACGAATATACAAACAATGGCTGAAGCCCCGCCGCCAAATTTGCGGCTTCGGATTGATCGTCAAGCACTGGCGCATAATTACCGCGCGCTTGATGAAATGTCTGGAGACGCGAAGGCAGGCGCGGCGGTCAAAGCCAATTGCTATGGGCTGGGCGTGGGCACCTGTGTGCCGGTGCTCCGTGATGCCGGCGCAGTAATGTTTTTTGTGGCGCATTGGGGCGAAGTCGCACCGCTGCTGCCGCATATGGAAGCTGGCAATATCAGAGTTCTGCACGGCGCCGGCAATGCTCAGGAAGCCGGATATGCAAAAGCCATTGGCGCGGTTCCAGTCGTAAACTCGCTGCATCAGGCCCGGCTGTGGAGCGAGGCTGGCGGCGGGCTTTGCGACCTCATGGTCGACACCGGCATCAACCGCTTGGGTATTTCGCCAGATGAGATCGGCGATCCCGCCATACAAGCCCTCAAAGTGGATTGCCTCATGTCGCATCTCGCCTGCGCCGATGAAGACAGCCCAATGAATGCGCGCCAACTTGCCGCATTCAAAAGCTGCACGGGATCAGTTTCGCATCAGCGGCTTAGTCTTGCGAACAGCGCAGGTATTGCATTGGGCGCAGATTACGCATTCGATGTGACCCGTCCAGGATTGTCGCTTTATGGCGGGATCGCACGGCCGGAATTGGCGCAAGTGATCCGCCAAGTTGCATATCCGCAAGCCGCCATAATCCAAAAACGTGCGCTGTCCGCAGGCGAGGGGGTTGGTTATAATTGCACCTTTACCGCACCTGCTGCGATGAATGTGGGCGTGGTTTCCATCGGCTATGCCGACGGTTTCCTGCGCAGTTGGAATATCGGGACTGATGGCGCAATAGGCGGCGCATATTTGCTGCACGGTGACAAGCACCTGCCTGTGCTTGGCAAAATATCGATGGATATGATTGTCGCGGACTTGTCACAGGCTCCTGAATTGGCAGAGGGCGATTGGCTTTCGCTGCCCTATATGTTGCAGGCTGCTGCGCAGCAAAGCTCTGTTTCTCAATATGAATTACTGACAATGCTCGGCCAAAGGTTCGGGCGCATCTAGCACATTTCATGAGGCGGCCAATGCTGCGATGTTGCACTGCACATTGTGCAAGTGCTAAGGCGAGCACAATCGATCATCAAGGAAATGCAAAATGGCCAAAAAGGCTAAGGACGACGGCGGCGCCGTAATCATCAAGAAATACGCCAATCGGCGGCTCTATAACACCAGCTCATCCAGCTATATTACGCTCGATGATTTGGCCAAAATGGTGCGCGAAAATGTCGATTTTGAAGTCATTGACGCAAAGACGGGTGCCGATATTACGCATACAATCCTCACTCAGATCATCGTCGAAGAAGAAACAAATGGTGAGCAAATGCTTCCCGTCAGTTTCCTGCGTCAGTTGATCGGCATGTATGGCAATTCCATGCAATCACTCATGCCGTCTTATCT
>JALZVZ010000268.1 GCA_023299945.1 Altererythrobacter sp.
AGGTTGGCTCTGCCTGTATTTTCCTCCAGCACGGTTTGCAGTCTCTTATGACTGACCCGCTTTGCTCGCGAATTGAGCACGATTTCGATGTGCCACGACAGCTCATCTGGCTTAAATGGCTTGCGGATATAGCCTGTGGCGCCGGCAAACATAGCCAGCTCCTCATCGCGTTTTCCTGTAATTGCGCTGAACATAAGCACTGGCAGATCGTAAAAATCAGGCGAGTTGCGCATTTTCCGCAAGACTTGGCCGCCGGTCATACCGGGCATGTCTTGGTCGAGAAGTAGAATATCGGGGCGTCTGTGCTTGAGCACTTTCAGAGCTTGCTCGCCGCTTGTGACCCAGCCGCAGGCATGGCCTGAATTTATCAACGCTTCTGAGGCAACCTCGGCAATTATCACATCATCATCAACAATCAGAATATGCGCCATTGGGCGTCTCCTTTCCAAGTGGACTTTTTACCTGTGTCCCGGGAATAGGGCGCGCGCATCAAACTATACTTGCGCCTACGTTAAGTATGATTGCGGGATGGAAGGTGGCCGGATGTCCGCGCTCAACTGTTGCCGCACCGCGCCTGCACTGCCACGGTCGTGGGCATGATTCGAAATCCCTTTGTGCCCACCGATGGCATTCACAATTTGCGCGACTTTGGCGGTTATGCCGCAGCTGGCGGAGGCACTGTCAAAACTGGCGTCTTGTTCCGGTCCGGCCAACATGTTGGCGCAAGCGACGGTGATTTGGCCGCCGTTGATGCACTGGGCCTTGGCACAGTGATTGATTTACGCGGCAATGGCGAGCGCGCGAGCCATCCCTGCCGGCGCAGCGATAATTTCTCCGCTGAGGTCGTGATGTTCGATGGCGAGACCAGCAATATGCCGCCGCATATGGACATTGATGAGCATACAACGACAGCCGAATACGCCCATGCGCGGATGATCGCGACCTACACTCGGATGGTGCATAATCCGCCGATGATCGATCTGTTTAATCGTTATTTGCATGCCCTAGTGGAGCGTGATGGCGCTAGTCTGGTCCATTGTTTTGCAGGCAAAGACCGAACCGGCGTTGCCGCCACGCTGGTACTGCACATCTTAGGCGTATCGCGCGAAGATCAAATGCGCGAATTTCTGCTGACCAATGATGCGCCAACCTTTCACATTTTGCGCGATCAGGCCGTGCCCGGCTTTGAGGCGCGCTGGGGCCGCAAACTGGATGATGGGGCGGTGCGGGCGCTCCTGGAGGTGCATAGCGATTTTCTCGATACCTTTCTGGCCGAGGCGGAAAAGGCCGCAGGATCATTGGACGCTTACATAACTGGCACATTAGGTGTGGATGAGGCTGTGCAAGACGCGCTGCGGGCCAAGTTCATCGGGTGACAAACCCTGCTGAGCTACCCATATGGCTGAGTAACAAAGACTTTAACTGACGAAAGAAACCTATCCCATGGCGACCCATCGCACCAAAATGCTCATCATCGGTTCTGGCCCTGCTGGATATAGCGCGGCGATCTATGGTGCGCGGGCCATGCTGCATCCGATTGTGGTGCAGGGTATTCAGCCCGGCGGACAGTTGACCATCACGACTGAGGTGGAAAATTACCCCGGCTTTCGCGATGTTGTCCAAGGCCCGTGGCTAATGGAAGAAATGCAAGCGCAAGCAGAGCATGTCGGCACGCGCATGATGTGGGACACAATCGTTGAAGTTGATCTTGAAAATGGTGCACCGTTCCGCGCTGTTGGCGATGGCGGTGATGAATATCTTGCTGATTGCGTCGTGATTGCAACGGGTGCGCAGGCCAAATGGTTGGGCGTGCCGGGTGAGCAAGAGCTGGGCGGCAAGGGCGTATCGGCATGTGCAACCTGTGATGGGTTCTTCTTCCGTGGCAAGAAAGTGGCCGTAATAGGCGGCGGCAATACCGCTGTTGAAGAAGCGCTTTACCTTACCAATCATTCCGATGATGTGACCCTGATCCACCGGCGTGATGAACTGCGCAGTGAGAAAATCTTGGAACAACGCCTGATGGCCTCTGACAAGATTACGCCCATGTGGAACAAGACTGTCACCAGCTTTGCGGCGGCTGAAAACGGAACGCTTGGGCATTTGGTGCTCGAAGATACGCAGACCGGTGAGACATCGACGTTAGAAGTCGACGGCGCGTTTGTGGCCATCGGTCATGCGCCTGCGACGGAATTGTTCGTTGGTAAGCTGGAAATGGATGGAGGCTATCTGGTGACAGAGCCAGGCACGCCGAAAACCGCAATCCCCGGTGTCTTTGCTGCGGGCGATGTGATGGATCACACCTACCGTCAGGCTGTTACCGCTGCTGGCGTAGGCTGCATGGCCGCACTGGATGCGGAGAAGTTTCTTGCCGGTGCAGACTTCACTTCCGTTATGGAAGGTTTTGAGGCCCCCGTTACAGAGGCAGGAGTGAGCGAGGCGGCGGAGTAAATCCGCGCGCCTCTAGCTCAAATGCTTGGCCCGATTGTTTAGTGAAACACTGCCATTGCCGCATGCACGATCATCGCGATCAGCACGAGGCTGGACATTGCGAACAATACAAAGCGCACCATCACCTTATTCGCGGTGACCTGAACGAGGCTGTGAGTAACCCGCAGGCCGACATACATCCAGCCTAGCAGAGCGTTCAAACCATCGCCTAGGCCTAGCAGGGCAAGGGTGATCGCAATCGCATAGAATACTGTAGGCTGCTCATGCAAATGATTGTAATTATGTGCTTTTGACTGAACGCCTGCGGGTAAAATTTTATCCAATACGCCGGTCATTGCCGCATCGTCAGGGTTCATTTCAGCCTTGCTCATCGCAGGGATGCGGGTGGCGTACATCCATGCCCACATGATCATGGTCCAAATCGCTAATGCGACGACTGGGCCTAAAATTTGCATGCCTTCATTCATGATGGAAGCGCTCCTGGGTCAAAGAATAGTGTGGCCATTACGGCCCGAATTGCGAGTGCAATCAGCACAAAGCTTGACAGCACAAAAATGAGAAAACGAATTTTAACCTGATTGACCATTGCTTGCCACAGGGAATGGACGATGCGCAGACCAACGTAAATCCATGCAAGCGTCACATCGACAGCGCCAGCACCCATGATCGCGAGGATCACCACAGTAGGGTAGAATATGGTCGGCTGTTCCATCAGATGCGCGTAATTATGCGCTTTCCAATTGACCTTATCGGGGATCACCCCTTCCAAATCTTGGCCGCGGCCGCCGGGCTTGGCTTGGCTTAAGTCGGAGCCCGATTTCGCCATCGCCGGAAAGCGAGTTCCCGCCGTCCACAATAGCATTACGAGTGACCAAACGATTAGAATAGCCGCTGGTGCGAGCATTTGCGCTTGCATTGATTTTTCCCCCAAGATGTTGATCAAAGCCTGCAAGCCAGCGCTTGCATTGTCAATTGCAACCTAAGGGACATCTTGCTTGATGGTGGCTGCGAATTGCGCTGGATCGACATTGCCGCCTGTCAGCATGATCACCGTGCCTTTATCCAGCGGCACTTTTCCGGATAATGCAGCGGCGAGGGCAGCTGCGCCTCCCGGTTCCACCACCAGCCGCAATTTGGCGAAGGCAAAACGCTGGGCCGCGCGCACTTCATCATCGGTCACGGTCACGCCTGCCTCTGATCGCCCGCTCAGTACGGCCAGATTGATCCTTTTGGTCGCATTGGGCTGCAGCGCGTCGCAAATTGTGGGGGGCGGGTTTGCGCCTACGCTCACAATTTTGCCCGCTGCCAAAGCCTGCCCAACCATATCCCAACCGACCGGCTCCACCGGCACAATGGCGCTATCCGCGCAGGCCAGCGACAATCCTGCCGCCAATCCGCCGCCGCCGCAGCAGGCGATAATGCGTGAGGGTTGCGTGCCCAATTGAGCGGCTATTTCAATGCCAGCACTGCCTTGTCCCTCGATCACCCCAGCATCGCCAAAGGCGTGGACCAAGGTCCCGCCATGTTCTGCGATGAGCGCCGCAGCGACCGCATCGCGGTCCTCGCCCGGACGTTCATACAACACCACCTGAGCGCCCAATGCCCGCGTTGCATCCAGCTTCACCTGCGGCGCATCACGCGGCATTACGATGCGCGCCGTTATACCCAATCGCCGCGCTGCCCAAGCCACGCCTTGCGCATGATTGCCGGAGGAGACAGCGACGACGCCTGCCTCACGTTCTTCCGCATTCAGATTTGAAAGCCGCCACCACGCACCGCGTATCTTAAATGCGCCAACGGGCTGCAATATTTCCGCCTTAACGTGCACTTGCACCCCGCCAATTTCGATGGGAAGCAAGGGGGTGGGCGGTAAAATTGAGGCGATTTCAGCGGCGGCGGCAATGACACCTTTGCTGGTGGGTTTGCGCTGTGATTGATCATCCATATTGCGGTCCTAGCGTATTCATCTAAAGCGCCAAGCAAGATTTGCTCAACAAGGTGAAACTCTATGTCGTGTGTTTTGGTGATTGGTGCTGGGGGTGTCAGCTCGGTTTGTATCCACAAGATGGCTCAAAATGCTGGGATTTTCAGCGACATCCATCTTGCGAGCCGCACGCGCTCCAAATGCGATGCGATTGCGGCCAGCGTGAAGACGCGCGAGGGCGCGCAAGTGTCGACATATGAGATCGATGCCGAAGAAGTGCCTGCAATGGTAAACCTGATCCGCAAGATCCAGCCGAGCCTCGTCGTCAATCTGGCGCTGCCTTATCAGGATTTGCCGATTATGGACGCGTGTCTTGAAGCGGGCGTCGCTTACCTCGATACAGCGAATTACGAGCCCAAGGATGAGGCGAAATTCGAATATAAATGGCAATGGGCCTATCATGACCGGTTCAAGAATGCGGGACTGATGGCGCTGCTGGGCAGCGGGTTTGACCCCGGCGTGACATCGGTTTTCACCATGTGGCTGCGCAAGCATAAGCTTAAAACCATTCGCCAGCTTGATATTCTCGACTGCAATGGCGGCGATCATGGGCAGGCTTTTGCGACCAATTTCAATCCTGAGATCAATATCCGCGAAGTGACCGCCCCTGCGCGCCATTGGGAAGATGGCAAGTGGGTTGAAACACCCGCACTCTCTACCCATCACAGCTTTGACTTTGATGAGGTTGGCCCGCGGAATGCCTATCTGATGTATCACGAGGAATTGGAGAGCCTGTCCAAATTCATCCCCGAATTGGAGCGCGCGCGGTTCTGGATGACCTTTGGCGATGAATATATCAAGCATCTGACCGTGCTGGAAAATGTCGGCATGACAGGGATTGAGCCAATTATATACCAGGGCAAGGAAATCATCCCGCTGCAATTCCTCGCCGCTGTCCTGCCCAAGCCGGAGACCTTGGGCGAGAGCACCACAGGCAAGACCAATATCGGCTGTATCGCTACGGGCGAGGCGCTGGATGGATCAGGCGAGAAGACATTCTACATCAACAATATTTGCAGCCATGAAGCCGCTTATGAAGAAACCGGCAATCAAGGCGTCAGCTACACAACCGGCGTGCCTGCGATGATCGGTGCGGCGCTGATGCTGAATGGCACTTGGGCCGCAGACGGCGTTGTGAATATGGAAGAGATGGACCCTGATCCTTTCATGGATATGCTGAACGCACATGGCCTGCCGTGGAATGTGAAAGAGCTGGACGGGCCGGTTGGGTTTTAAGCCGAATCGAACCGACTAGGCGCTGACTTTTCAAACATTTACTAGAGATCAGTAGGGCTTTGGCGTAGAACTCTCTGAATAGACGCGGTAAACCCGCGCGTACAAAAGGGTCACGCAATCATGTCTGTCACATGGAAAGATATCGCATTTGAGCCGGGGCCGTCCTTTGCCGAGGGCGTGGTCCAAAGCTGGGAATGGATGACGGATCGGCAAGATCTCAAACCCTTCCTCTGCTCCCAATTGGGCGATGTGTTTTGCACCGATGCGCTTGGCGCGGTGCATTGGCTGTCTTGTTCAGCTGGCGCGATAGAGTGGATTACGCCCAGCCGCGAAACCTTTGATGCAGAATGCGCAAAGAATGGCGCCAAGGTGGACGAATGGTTCGGCCCAAAACTGATCGAGCAATTGCACGCGGGTGGCATGGTCGCGGGCGCGGGCGAGGCTTATATGTTCGTCACCTTGCCGATTTTCAAAGAATGCAAATACGAGCCTGCGAATTTCAAGGTGGCTGCAGCAAATGAGATTTTCGTCGGCCTGTCAGAGGTTCACAAACTGTATGACGGCATGCCGGACAAGACCCGCGTCAGGATGGTTGTTCAGGACTAGCGCGAAGCGTATCGCACGCCTATCTCAGGCGGCATGAGCGATCCCGATACCACACCGATGCAAACAAAAGCCGGCGACCCCGGTGCCTTTGCCGAATTTGATCTTACCCGCGTCGATAGCCCCGCCTTTGTTGTGGATGCGGCAAAGCTGCGCGCCAATTGCCAGATATTGGCGGATATTCGCGATGAAGCAGACATCAAAATCCTCAGTGCATTAAAAGCGTTTTCCCTGCCTGCAACCGCGCCTGTCCTTGGTGATTATCTCGACGGGGTTTGCGCATCAGGATTGTGGGAAGCGCAATTGGCGAGTGAATTTTATGACGGCGAGATTACGACCTATTCTGCCGCCTATAAGCCTGATGAGCTGGAGGAGATTTGCCGGCTTTCCGATCATGTCATCTTCAATTCGCCCGAACAAATCGCACGCGCTGCGCTGATCCTTGACCAAGCCCGCATAACTGGCGGAGATGTTAGCGTGGGCCTGCGCCTAAACCCGATGCTGCCGCTGGGCGAGGTGGAAAAATACGATCCCGCCGCGCCATTCTCGCGCCTCGGATTTCCAATCGATCAGCTGAACGAGGATAGCCTAGAGGGGGTCGATGGCATTCATTTCCATACTTTATGCGAGCAAACATTTGTTCCGCTAAAACAGACGTGGGAGCATGTATTCGACTTTATTGAGCCGTGGTTTGGCCAGCTGAAATGGATCAATATGGGCGGGGGGCATCATATCACGCGCTCTGACTATGAACGCGAAGAGCTGATCGACTTTCTGGCGGAAGTAAAAGCTGACACGGGCGCTGAGATTATCTTGGAGCCGGGCGAGGCGGTTGCACTTGATGCAGGCAT
>JALZVZ010000269.1 GCA_023299945.1 Altererythrobacter sp.
ATTTGCGACCCATCAGTTATGTATATCGTCGAAAAATGGGTCGATGATGCAGCCCTAGCAGCGCATTTCGCAGCGCCGCATATGGCCGCATTTCAAGGCGCTTTGGCCCAGCTAGACGTGACAGTCGAAGAAGCGATCAAATACCAAGCCGACGGCGGCATGGCTTTGATGTAAGCGTTTCTAAGCCAGCTTTATTCCGCCGGCTCTTGGCTAAACTCTTCTGAAGAACGCACCGCATTCGGCCCGCGCCGGCTCTTAATCGCGCGCGTAATCTTGGTCAGGCGGCTGGTGATGACACCATGCTCGCTCATCCACGCGTGATAGTCGCGGTACTTCTGATCTTCGGCGAGCAGATGCTTCTCTTCCGTCTTTGCGCGCCAGAAATAGATCGCATTGACGCAGAGCAGGAAGAACGTGTTGCGGATCGCATCGCTCGCCGAGCCATTGGTGACGAGGAACGGCATAACCGAGCACCACCAGAACAGGTTCTTCGACAAATATGCCGGGTGCCGCGTGAACCGGAACGGCCCGTTTGTCAGCACGCCTCGATAGGTCAGGTTTGAAAAGCGGATGCCGAAAGCCACCGTCGCCCAAGCATAAATACCGGTTAGGAAAACCAACCAAGCCGCCCATGCCCATAGCAGCGGCGTATTGCCAGCGAACCAATCGCCCCAGCCAGAGACATTGTGCTCATAACTCAGCACTTGGCCATTGCCGATAATGCCCCACACAAACGGCGGATAGCAGATCAACGCCGCCAGCCAGCCGCCCAAAAATGGGTTGCCGCTGCGGATATGTGCATCCAGCGGGCGCAGAGTGAACAAATATCCAACCGTGCCAATTTGCACGTCGACCACGAACAATGCCGTCACAAGGATCATGCCGAAGCGGATCGGATCATTGATCAGCTCAGCAGGCTGCGCATTGACCAGTTCGGCCCAGCCCGGCGGTAGGATCGAAATCATGAAGGCTCCGAAAAAGCCCTTAATCGCCCACGCGCGCCAATGCTTTTTCACCTCCTCAGGATCCCAAGCCTCGCGCCCGATCAGCATCGCACCAAAGTGCCAAGCGTGATCTTTTGGCTGCACCATCCGGCGGTCGAGCCACATAACGTAAGGCACCGACAGCATGACCATCGGGATAATCGCATATTTCAAGACGTCGATGGCGAACAAATATTGCCCGTTCCAATACCACCGTGCGAGGCAGTAAAACGCCGCGATAATGGCCCATGTCGCCCATAGACCGGCGATCTTGACCACGGACACGTCCATAATCTCGCCATTCGGGCGCACGCGCTTCCAATCAATGCCGGTCGAGGGGCGCAGATGCACCTTATCCACCAGCAACGACCAAATCGCCATGGGCACAGCGGAAAACAACAATGCCGCCAGTGCAGCATGCTGTCCCGATAGCCGCACACGCGGGCCGGGTAGATCAAAAAACTCCGCCGTTAGCGGGTAAGTCCGGCAAAAAAGCAGCCAGAACACAAGACCCAACAGGCCGGCAATGCCAACGCCTGCGGACACGTCGCTCTTGGGCAGGCTCGCTGGAACAGGCGTATCATGCGCCGTGCTATTGGCCAAAGAGGCGTTTTGTTGCGAAGTATTTTCCATATCAGCCAGCCGATTACCAAGAGAAGGGTTAAAACCACGGTAAGAGCTGTGCAGAAAATTGGCGATTGTCACGCGAACAGGTCGCCTGCCCCCATTGCGAGACAAGCGATCATGCAAAAGTTAATGCGGTAAAACGCAGCGTTCTTAGTGGCGCCGCGACTTTATTTGTAAGCGCTAATCCGCCCGCTATCATCCAAGATATACAGCATGTTATCTGCCACAATAGGCGGCAGGCTAATCGACTGCTTCAGATCAGCATGGCTAGCAGCAGCGCCTTCGCCTGTGCTGATTTTGTATATCAGCCCCTCTGAATTTGCGACCCACAGCTGGTTTCCAGCCAAAACAGGCCCTGTCCAGAAAATGGGCCCTTCTTTGTCTTCCTCATCACGCCATTGGGGCAATTGCGTAATCCAGCGTACCTTACCGGTAGAACGCGCAATTGCGAGCAAGCGAGCATCATCGGTTAGAGTGAAAATCCACTCACCGGCAATCGCAGGGGTAGAAATGCCGGCCAAGTTGAGTTCCCAAACCCGTTGTCCAGTCACCAGCTCATAGGCCGCCATCCGGCCGCCTTGACCCAGCGCATAGACGCGGCCTGAATCGATAATGGGATCTGCATCAATATCGGTCAGCGAGCTAACCTCAGTTGAAATCGATGTGCGGGCCAAAGCATCGGCCCACAATGTCCGGCCATTCTCATATCGGTGCGCGTTGAGCTCTCCGCTGGAATAGCCTGTAATAACTGTGCCTTGACCAGCCGCAGGTGCAGCAACGCCAAACACGCCCGCTTGCGTGGATGAACCGCCCTCGTTCCAGACAACCGCGCCGGTATTGGCATCGAGCGCATAGATTTGGTTGTCCTGCGTCATCACATAGACCTGGCCAAAGGCAATCGTTGGCGATCCGCGCAATGGCCCAGCCGGTTTGCTTTTCCAAACTTCCGTTCCGTCAGCTACGTTCAAGGCAACCACTTGGCCCACGCCATTGGTGGCATAGACGCGGGCACCATCAATGCTGGCCCCGCCGCCAAAGGCCGAGGATTCGATCTTGTCATCCACTTCCATCCGGTACGTCCACACATTCGCTCCGGTTTTGGAATTCACCGCATGCACTACGCCGCCGGTATCAACCGCGACCAGTTTGCCATCACCCACAACGGGCGCAGCGGCGAGGCGGCGGCGATTGCTGGAGCCTGCAATGGAGGCTGTCCAAACACGCGCAGGCGCATCAGCCAAAGCCAGATGGCCGTAAGATTTGCTCGCCGAGCCGCCCACTTGCGCCCATGCCGCATTGACCTGAGCAGGCGGCAATACAACCGAAACACCAGCGAGCGCTGGATCAACACTGGCCCCGCTTTCAATGCGCGAAAGCACTGGAACACGTTCCCCTATTGTTGGCGTGGTTTTTGTGTCGTCACCGCCGCCAAACAGACCGCCAGCACAGCCTGTAAGCAAGGCTGCGAATGCGCCAGCCATCAATGCTCTACCAGCGGTTTTCACGCCAGCCTTAGCAGCAGCATTTGGGGCAAAATATGTTATCGCAAATTTCATAAATGGTCCTGTTTCATGTGCCATTTGAGCCATATTCGTGGCGGGTTATTCAGCAGCCGCGTCAGCCGCAGCGGCTTCTTCGGCTTCTTTTGCAGCACTGGCGGTGGCGATGCCTTGTTCTTCCAGCAATTTATCAACGTCTTCAATCGCATCCACGCCCAGCATGCCCGCCATTTGACGCGCACGTTGACGCAGGCTTTCCGGTACGTCTTCAGACTTGGCGATATCGGCAAACATCGCGCCAGCCTTTGCCTCGTCACCGGCTTCCAAATGGGCCATGGCGGTTAATTCACCGGCACTGCCGAAATAGGGGTTGCCCGGCACAGCCAAGTCTTTCAGCGCAGCAATAACTTCGGCAGGTTTACGCTCGTCAAAAGTTGCAGTCATTTCGCGTACTTTCGCCAAATCGCGCAAAGCGGGCGGCGCTTTTGCATCGTCTGCCACTTGCGCAAACAAAGCCGCAGCCTCTTTGGCTTTGTCCTGCTCCATCGCAATGCCAGCGCGCAGCATGCTCGCCGCAGACGCCGCGCCGACATTATCGCTGTCGGCCAATGCCGCAGCAGCCTTGTCAGCGCTGTCGAGATTGCCTGCTTTAACTTGGTCGATCGCAGCCACCAGATCTTCTGAGGATTGCTCCATCGCGGCCTCTTGGCGGCTGTCCCAAAACAGATATCCACCAAAGCCCAAAAGGCCGGCAACCAATACGCCCAGCAAAGGCTTGCCGTAACGGTTCATAAAATCGCCAAGTTCGTCACTACGGACAGCCTCGTCGATCTCACGCATGAGCACTTCGTCTTCGGAGCTGGGTTTGCCCGTGTCTTTAGAGTCAGAATTGGGCGTTACGGGAGGGTTCGAAGCCACTGAAACAGTCTCTTTCGTCTATAAAAAATCAAGTTCTGCCGCTATTAGGGGGAGCTTGCAGCAACCGCAATGGCATCTCTTATATGCCTGCCACCCTGTCCCCCGCCAGTTGAACCGCGGGTTAAGCATCCGGCAGGCTATATCTCACCCTATATCTCTTGGCCCATGGCGCTGGCATAGAGTCGTTTATAACGATCAATCATCACAGCCTCGTCAAATTCCGTCTGCGCTTTTGCCTGATTGGCTGCCCCAATGCGGCCGCGCAGATTGTCGTCCTTCGAAAGCTCAAGCAATGATTTGCCGAGCGCATCCATATCGCCTGCCTTGGTGATAAATGGCGCATTTTCCTCCGCGACCATATATTCCACATCGCCAACAGCGGGCGCAGCAATCGGCACGCCTGCGGCCATCGCCTCGATCATGGAGATGGGAAATTGCTCGCTTTTTGAAGACAGCGCAAAAATATCAAACAGTCCGACGAATTTCTCCGGCTTTTCCACGTGCCCGGGCAAATGCACGCGGTGGCTGATTTGAAGCGCATCGGCGGCATCGCGAATGGTCTGTTTCTCCGGCCCATCACCCAGAATAACAAGCTGCCAATGGTCTGGCAGATGCGCAAAAGCCCTCACCAATTCCGGAAGCTGCTTAACTGCGCGAAGCCCGGCCAAAGTGCCGACCCATTGCTCACCATCACGCTTCACTACGCGCAAGGCATCGGCACGCGGAGGCTTGGTATAAAGCCCTGTCTTAATACCATTGGGGAAACGCTTAACGCGGCCAATAGGCTGGGTCCACGTGGTCAGCGCAATCCCCTCTAACGTTTCAGACGGCACCACCAAACCCGATGATTTGCCCAAAGCAATACGGCGGAACCAATTGCGTTTTGTCTTTAGCTTATGCGCTTCATCCTCGTTAAAGCCGTCCTCATGGTGGATCAACGGCGGCAGGCCGAGCAGCTCAGAATAGAGCGTGTGTCCCATTACTGCATCCATCGAACCCCAATTGTATGTCAGGATCAGATCATAGGATTTCAGCGCTTTTGCCACTTTCAGCAAACGGCGCGGCCACGGCTTTCCCTGAAGCGAAGGAAATTCGTCATCGTTTGGGTAAGTCACTTTCACCTTGGGAAGGATCAGCGATCTTGCCTCCATCTGCTCTGGAACTGCAGACACCAGAGTATGCTCAACCCGGCTGCCGAAAGCGTTCATCAATTGGGCAGAGCGCACTTCTTTGCCGCCAATGTTAAAGCTGGAATGCAGATGCAGAATATGGGGTTTGCGCGGCTTTGATCTTGCTTGGCCAGAACGCACTTTTGTTGATTTTTTATGCCTAATCTTGCTCATTGAACACGTTCCAGCAAAGCATTGATCGCGGTGGTAGCCTCCGCCTCATCCAGCATCGGCGCATGGCCGACGCGCGGCACTGTGGCAAGGGTGAGATCGCCGTGAACTTGCGCCATTTTGCCTGCAATTTCCTCGGATAACAAATCACTAAGGCCCCCGCGCACCAGCACCGTCGGCACATCTTTCAACGCCTCAAACGCTGGCCATAGATCAGGCGGCGCAGCATTGCCGGGCTGCTTAAAAGGCTCTGCAATGCCCATGTCATAATCATAGGTCAGACGCCCGTTTTGCCCCACGATCAACGTGCGTTTGGCCATCTCCAACCATTGGTCGAGCGAGTAATCGGGAAAGGCGGCATGATGCACCGATTTCTGCGCGCGCGCAGCATGCATCCATGAGGGAAAGCTTCCGCCCTGCCCAACATATCCGCCAATTCGTGAGAGGCCATCGGGGTCAAGCTGCGGCCCGATATCGTTGAGAACCACGCCGCTAAATAAAGACGCGTCCTGAGCCGCCATCAGCATCGTCATCAGCCCGCCCATTGATGTGCCAATAGAGACGAAGCGGGTGATGCCTTGATCCTCCAGCAAGGCCTTCACATCAGCGATATAAACAAGCGGATTATAGCTAGCGGTGTCCTTGGCATATTCACTCAGGCCCCGCCCGCGCATCTCCGGCACAATCACTCGGCGGGTATCCGCAATTTGCGCGGCCAATGGCGCAAAATCGCGCGAATTGCGGGTCAGGCCATGCAGGCAAAGCACTGGTGCCTTGGTGGCCCCCTCAGGTCCGGCATAGTCGCGGTAATGCAGCTTCAGCCCATCGGGCGCAGTCCAATAGCGGTGTTGATACAGCGATTCCATATTAGCCCCTTTGCGCTTTACCCATTGACCCAATGGCCACAGCTGCACGCTTGCGCAAGCGCCTCGCACCCGTCACAAGCCGCTTTATGCCAAGTGATCCGACCGCCGCAAGCTATTCACCCGATCCGCAAATCCTGTCATTGGCTGATTGGCTAGGGCATGAAGTTGAGCCTGCTAACTTTCCCAAAACACAGGTGCGTTTTCGCAATGATGGCTGGGCGCGGGCGGTGGGTCTTGGCGATTTGGATGAGACCGCATGGGCGCAGCATTTTGGACGATTTAAACCTTTGGATGACAACATCCCCCGTCCGCTCGCACTGAAATATCACGGCCACCAATTCCGCTCGTATAATCCAGAGATTGGCGATGGTCGCGGCTTTCTGTTTGCGCAAATGCGCGATGGGGCGGGCCGCCTGCTCGACCTTGGCACAAAGGGTTCTGGCACCACGCCTTACAGCCGCACCGCCGACGGGCGATTGACACTAAAAGGCGGCGTGCGCGAGGTCCTTGCGACCGAAATGCTGGAGGCGCTTGGCGTCAACACTAGCAAGACATTTTCGATCATCGAGACCGGCGAGGAGTTGCAGCGCGGTGATGAGCCTTCGCCCACGCGCTCGGCCGTTATGGTACGCCTCAGCCATGGTCACATTCGCATGGGCACTTTTCAGCGGCTGCTGGTGCTAGAGGAAAAGGCGCAGATGGAAGCGCTGATCGCCTATTGTTTGCAGCAGTTTCCCGGCCCTATGCCGCCAGAAGATGCCCCAGCACGCCAGGAACCTGCAATCATTTTGATGCATCAACTGGTGGAACGCATGGCCGATCTTGCCGCCAGCTATATGGTCGCAGGCTTTGTGCACGGGGTGCTGAACACTGACAATATGAATGTGTCGGGCGAGAGTTTTGATTATGGCCCGTGGCGCTTTCTGCCGGCTTGGGATTCAGGCTTCACCGCCGCCTATTTTGACCAGAGCGGCCTATATGCTTTTGGCCGCCAGCCAGAGGCTTTGCATTGGAACCTGGGTCAATTTGCCGTCGCGCTACGATTGCTGGCGGAATCAGAACCGCTTTTGGCTGCGCTTAACCGTTTTGGCCCACTGTATATGGATGCAATTGCGCGGCGCTGGTGTTGGCGCTTGGGAGTGGAGCCACAAGGCACCGAGCATGATCAGCAATTGGTTGCAGCCTGCGAAAAGGCAATGCGCGAAAGCAAGGCGCAACCGGACGCCTTCTTCTACGCTCATAGAGGCGGCAAGACAGCTGAAGGTGAATTGGGCGAAATTCTCAGCAGCTACACAGCTGTGCACGGCAATCACCCCTATTGGAGCGAAGGCGCGCATCAATCCTTATTGGTGGACGAGGTGGAGACAATTTGGTCCGCTATTGACCAGCGCGATGATTGGTCACCATTGGAGGAAAAGGTCGCGGCATTGCGCCGGATGGGCGATGCACATGGCGCAGCGCCTAGAACCATGGGTCTGCTGTAATCGCCTCTACACGTCCAAAGGTGTAAATCCTTACGCCCCGCTCTTCCCAAGTTCATTTTCTTGGACTAACGAGAGATAACAAAACACACCAAAAGACAAAACCGTGTCAGATCAGATGCTTATATCCTTTGAGCCGGCAACAGGCGAAGAGTTGTGGCGCGGCGAACGCAGCGATGTAGGTGCATGTGTAGATCGCGCAAGGCAGGCATGGCCGGAATGGGCTGCACAACCGCTAGCCAATCGTATCGAATTGCTCCGCCGCTTCATCAACATCGTGCTTGGCGAAGCCGACGCATTTGCAGAATTAATAGCGCGCGAAACGGGCAAGCCCTTGTGGGAAGCCCGCACCGAAGTTGATGCGGTCATGGCCAAGGTGGAAGTCTCGGTTCGCGCCTATGCAGAACGCACTGGCAAGAAACGCCTTGATAGCGCATTGCAAGGCACGGCCGCTCTGCGTCACAAGCCACATGGCGTGATGGCCGTCCTTGGACCCTATAACTTCCCCGCCCACCTTCCAAACGGGCATATTGTGCCTGCGCTCATTGCGGGCAATGCTATTGTCTTCAAGCCAAGCGAAAAAACGCCAGCGGTTGGCGCCTTCCTAGTCGATTGCTTTCATAAGGCAGGGATTGATCCAGGCGTTGTGCAATTGGCTATTGGCGCGATTGAAGAAGGCAAGGAACTGATCGCGCACCCTGGTATCGACGGCGTACTTTTCACCGGATCGGTTCAAGGCGGGATAGCAATTAACCGAAGGCTGGCTACTAATCCTGGCAAAATCGTCGCGCTGGAAATGGGCGGAAACAATCCAATTGTCGTGCTGCCCAATCCGAAAATGGCCGATGCGGCAGTTCTTGTTGCGCAAAGCGCTTTTACAACCTCAGGGCAGCGCTGCACAGCGGCGAGGCGATTGATTATCGTCGAGAGCGCCTATGACGAAATGATGAAGCATTTGGTTCCTTTGGCGCGCAAGATCATTGTTGATGAGCCATTCGCTGAACCCCATCCCTTTATGGGGCCAGTTATCGACAATCAAACCGCTGATCAGCTGACCGAGAGCTTTGTTTATTTGCTCACTCATGGCGGCAAGGCCTTGCTGAATATGAAGCGGCCCAATCCCGATTTGCCCTTCCTCACCCCAGGTATAATCGATACAACAGCAATGGCAGAACGCCCCGATGTTGAGCTTTTCGGACCGTTGTTGCAGGTCATAAAAGTGCCTGACTTCGACGCCGCAATTGCAGAGGCGAACAATACACGCTTCGGCCTGTCAGCCTCGCTTGTCGGCGGCAAGCCAGCAGATTACGACCGTTTCTGGGCTAATATTCGCGCTGGCATTATCAATTGGAACCGCCCAACCAATGGTGCGTCATCCGCTGCGCCCTTTGGCGGCGTGGGCCTGTCTGGCAATCACCGTCCGGCAGCCTTTTATGCAGCGGACTATTGCGCCTATCCGGTTGCAAGCTCTGAAATGGAACAGCCGCGCGCTAACATTGGTGTAGGGCTAAAAAAGTAGAGGCTAAAAGCCTTAACCCTCTAATCCGCCAGCCTATTTCTTCGTATATTCACGGCTAATCACATCAACTTCAGTTTGAAGTTCGGAACGTTTGCGCGCGTGAATGGCGATGGAGGCTCGGCTCGAAATGGCATGAACAGCGTTTTCTTCGCCTACT
>JALZVZ010000270.1 GCA_023299945.1 Altererythrobacter sp.
ATGCCCATGAGCGCCGATGAAATCACCCAGGCCATCACCACAGGCCTGCCCGGAGCAAATGTTGAGCTGACCGATTTGGCGGGCGACAATGACCATTGGGCCGCCGTCGTCACCGCTCCGCAATTTGCGGACAAGAACCGCGTGCAGCAGCACAAGCTAGTCTATGAAGCCTTAGGCGGTAAGATGGGTGGCGTGCTGCATGCCTTGCAACTGACCACCCAAGCTCCCACCTAACAATCAACACAACACCATTTAGCCAAGGCGCATAATCCATGTCTGAAACAGAAGCTGAAACCAAAACCCGTATCGCTGGCGTCGTTGGCGAAAACGATGTCGTTCTATTTATGAAGGGCACGCCGCTGTTCCCGCAATGCGGATTTTCCAGCAAGGCTGTGGCGATCCTGGATCATTGCGGCGTCGCTTATGAAAGCGTGGATGTTTTGCAAGACATGGAAGTGCGCCAAGGCATCAAGGCCTATTCCGAATGGCCCACCATCCCTCAGCTTTACGTGAAGGGTGAATTCCTTGGCGGCAGCGACATAATGATGGAAATGTTTGAAGCGGGCGAATTGCAAGAAACGCTCGACAAGCAAGGTGTTGCCAAAGCGGAGGGGTAATCCCCCTTGGTGTAAGCTTCCGGCCTAACCGGCCGATGGGCAAGCGCCCTTGCGGACCTTCGGCCCGAAACCACCAAAATCAATCACACACAAAAAAGCCGCTCCGTAAGACTACGGAGCGGCTTTTCTTTTAGGGGAGGTCTGGGTTAGGAGACTAAGCCGCCCGACCTTCTTTTAGAAGACTTGTATAGGGTACTCATTACATAGCATGGGCCGTGCCAGAAATGCCAAACCGCGCATTTCCGGGCCACACGGTGGTTAATGAAACCGTTAACCAAAGCAGGCATGTTAAATTTCCCGACACGCTACCCAATCTATCACTTGGCAATTCCCCGCCCAGCCTGCATCATTTGTGCATGACTGACGCCTCCCCGAAAAAACCAGAAGCAATTCCCGCCGCCACTGTCGTGATTTTTCGTGACAATAAAGCAGGCGATGCCCCTGAAATCCTCATGCAGGTCCGTTCCAAAACCATGAAGTTTGCAGGCGGTATGGCAGTCTTTCCCGGCGGGCGCGTGGATGATGCCGATTTTGCGCTCGCTGAAACACAAGACTTTGGAATGCCTGTCGATGAGGCGGCGCACCAAATCGCTGCCGTTCGCGAGACTTTGGAGGAAACCGGCCTCGCCATCGGCCTGTCTGGCGCAATGACAGCCGCCCGCGCCAAAGCGGCCTGCACGCGCCTGCATGAGGTGAAAGCGCTGGCTCCTATATTGGAGGAGTTTGATTGGTCGCTCGACCTTACGCAATTCACACCGTTTGCGCGGTGGAACCCCCAAAATGAGAACATTTCCCGCGTCTACGACACGCGCTTCTACCTTGCTAATGTGGGCACGGGCGATGTTGAAATTGAAGCGGATAATTCAGAGACGACCCGATTGTTTTGGGTCACAGCCCAAGGCGCGCTGGATATGGCGGAGACGGGCGAAATTAAACTGATCTTCCCCACTCGCCGCAATCTGGAACGCCTCGCCCTGTTCGCCAATTTTGGCGAGGCCAAGGCGCAAGCCGTGGCCATTCCGGTCAAGACGATTATCCCGCAAATTGACGACCGCAACGATAAGCCCATGCTGACCATTATGGAGGATGCGGGCTATCCGATTACCTCAGAATTGCTGGAGACTGTAAAGCGGGGGTGAGCGCGAGTTCTTTCGAGAAACTGGTCAGTGAAGATATTCGTAGACTGCGAATTGATGAACAAGAGATCTCGTTTAAAAACAATAAACGCATCGAAATTGGCAAGGCGCCCAAGATCCAAATACGGCTAACGGTTCCCACAAAGCTTTGAGAGCAATGGCTGGGTGACGAACCAATTTGTATCTCCAAATCTTCGTGGGAGATCATTACAAGATGGTCGCTCAAATCACTGGGGAAATTTTCGCTATGGGGCGGAAGGCAGGCATTTTCCTACATCGCGCAAAGCCGATAAGGATGCCCCAGGCACGCCACATGGCGCGCTTTCCGCTCTTTCAAATCGTCAGCACCGCACCAGCATCCCACATGCACCAAACTCGTCATTCGGGCACACAAAGGTGACAAACAGCCTGCGCGCCCCTGTGTCCATCACCCATGCAAATAACCCATCAAGCCATTCAATAAAAATAGGAAATGAACGGGCAAGCAAAAGTGACGGGGTGTAACCTTTGTCACCTTAGGGCGGCCAAAGCCAGTCATGGCATAGCCCGAAGAAGCGCAGGTGTGATCTCGATGAACTCAAGATTGGGAATATTGTCAGCTGCCTTTGCGCAGACATTGAAAACGCACTCATTCAAAAATCTGCGTGGCCGCTTACAATGTCGCCCGATTGTGTTGCCCGTGACAGAAACGAGGGCGGAAAGCACACTCAACGTCATAGGGCTTTACCTTAGGATCAAATGCTCAGAAGGTAATGCCAACAAAATGACGTAATCTGGTGCCGGAGCTAAGAACCACTTGGCCTGGCATTGGACAAAAGGCTGCTGGGAGAAATTGATGGCCGAAGCAACGATGGATGCACCAACAAACGCTGTTCCTGCATCCGAAGGATTCGGGACGCCCGGCTATCGCGCCTACGTCCTTAGCGCGCTGCTCGTCGTCTATATTTTCAATTTCATTGACCGCACGATCATCAATATTCTGACCGAGCCGATCAAGCTCACTTTTGGCCTGGAAGATTGGCAAATGGGCTTGCTCGGCGGGCCTGCCTTTGCCGTACTTTACACCTTTATTGGCATTCCAATTGCACGCGGAGCGGAGCGGTATAACCGTGTGATGATCATTACCGCTGCCGTCGCGGTTTGGAGCGTGTTCACCGCGCTTTGCGGTTTTGCCATGTCATTCATGATGCTGTTCTTGTTCCGGATTGGCGTCAGTATTGGTGAGGCCGGTTGCACGCCGCCTGCCCAATCTCTGATTGCGGATTATTTCAAGCCATCGCGCCGAGCAACTGCGGTCTCGGTCTATGCTTTGGGCGTGCCGCTGGGCGGGATGTTGGCATCGGTATTCGGCGGCCAGCTTGCCGGTTTGGACGGCGCGCAATATGGCGCGATTGTAAATTCGATCGGCATCGCCTCTCTGTTTGGCGATCTGGACTGGAGCCAAGTGGAAGGCTGGCGTGTCGCCTTTGTTGTGTGCGGAGTGCCGGGCCTGCTGCTGTCACTGATCGTATGGCGCACCGTTAAAGAGCCGCCGCGTGGTTATACCGATCCTGCTTCGCTCCAGGGCCTTGAGAAAGCAAGCTTCAAAGAGGCGCTGGCTGTATTGGCCAAGAAGCCAGCCTATCGCCACATTGTGATCGGTGCGACGCTCGCCTCTTTCGTCGGTTATGGGGTGGGCCAGTTCACTACCTCATTCCTGCTGCGAACACATGGTCTCACGATCCAAGAAGCGTCTTTGCTCTATGGGGTTGTATTGGGCTTGATGGCTGCGATTGGCGTGTTCAGTTCCGGCTGGCTTGCCGATAAAGTGTCGCAGAAGCATCCCAATGCGCTTTCATGGCTGCCTGCGATTGGGATGGCCGCATCCGTGCCGCTCTACGCATTTGGCTTTTTGATGCCAAATCTGTGGTTGGCGGTTCCGGCGTTGATGGTCGCTGCGATGGTGCATTATTTCTATCTCGGGCCGATGTATGCCGTCTCCGGCGGGGTGGTCGACAGCAGGATGCGCGCAACATCGGTTGCGATCACTTTGTTTGTGGTAAACTTGCTCGGATACGGCCTTGGCCCGCCGGTAATTGGAGTGCTCTCGACCGTATTGAAGACGATGTTCCTTGATGGGCAAGCACTCGGGTTAACGCTGGAGGCGTGTAAGCCGCTCCTTTCGCTTGGTGCTGAGGCGAAGTTGGCGCTTGGCGGGTCGCAACTGGAGTCGATGGAAGCGTGCTCCAGCGCTGAGGCGCGCGGTTTGCAATGGTCCATCGTTATCTTTAGCTGCCTTTATGGTTGGGCAGCGCTGCATTACCTGCTTGCAGGCCGCACATTACAGCAAGACATGGTTGCCAATTCTGCATCGTGAGAGATCACTTGTGGGGCGGTAGAACAAAGACTGGTTTTGGCAGCTGAGCCTATTTAACGGGTTCAGCCGCCAGCACCGGCGAGATAATTAAGGATTTCGAGAAATGGTCAACATCAGCGTAAATGGTAAGCTGCAAGAGATTGACGGTGATCCAGCAATGCCAATCCTTTGGGTGGTCCGCGAAAAACTGGCGATGACGGGCACTAAATTTGGTTGCGGCATCGCCCAATGCGGAGCTTGCACCGTCCACCTCGATGGCAAGCCAATCCGTAGTTGCTCCACGCCTATTTCTGCCGCAGATGGCAAAGAAATTACCACAATCGAAGGGCTCGCCGCTGAGGATGGCACGCTGAGCAATGTCCAGCAGGCATGGATCAGCGAGCAAGTGCCGCAATGCGGATATTGCCAGTCGGGTCAGATTATGTCGGCGACTGCTTTGTTGCGCGAAACACCGCGACCAACCGACGAACAAATCAACGCTTACATGAAAGGCAATGTCTGCCGCTGCGGCATGTATGGCCGCATCCGCAAGGCAATCAAAGTGGCTGCTGGGATCGAGCCTGCAACAGGTCAGGCTTCGGCTGGGGAGGCTTCGGCTGGGGAGACTGGGACATGAGCGAGGGTGCAGACACCAAGCCGCAGCGCAGCAAATCTGCCAAATGGACGCGGCGCGGGTTTATCGGTGCAGGCGCGCTTGCAGGCGGCGCATTGATCGTGGGTGTCGCTGTGCGCAGCGGCAATCCGGTGGGCAAGCTTAAGGCAATCGTTGCTGGCGGCGACGGCGAGGCTTTGGTCAATAGCTGGGTGAAAATCGGCGCTGACAATTTAATCACCGCGATCGTTCCGCATTGCGAGATGGGCCAAGGCGCCAACTCTACAATCGCACAAATGCTTGCCGATGAGATGGATGTAAACTGGGACAATGTCCGCGTGATGGATGCGCCAGCAGATGGCAATTACGTCTCGCAGCATGCCGCGCGGCTGTTCGTTGGGCCCGGCACTTTGCCCGACAAGCCCAATGCGGTCAGCTTTATGGAGCCCACCTATGACGGCTTGTTTACGCAAGTCGCCAAGCTAGCCGGCGCCTATATTACAGGCGGAAGTTCGTCTGTGCGATCAACCGGACAAAACGGAATGCGGATCGCCGGCGCTGCGGCGCGCGAAATGCTGGTCGCTGCGGCGGCGGAAGAATGGGGCGTACCTGCTGCTGAAATCACGACACAAAATGCAATGCTGAGCCATGCGGGAACCGGTAAATCCGAACCGTATTCAGCCATGGCCGCAGCTGCAGCGACGCAGGAACTTCCTCGCGCGCCCAAGATTAAAGACGTTAGCGAATTTAAGCTGATGGGCACTGCTGCACCGCGCAAAGACATTCCGCTCAAGGTGGATGGCACCGCAATGTTCGGGATCGATGGCGGACCAGAAGGCAATGATTTGCGCTATGCCGCCATCAAGGCATGTCCCGTGGTCGGATCGCAGGTTGCATCCATTGACCCCAGCACAGCAAAGACAATGGGCGGCGTTTTGCAAATCCTCAACATGGGTGACTTTGTGGCGGTTGTGGCCGATTCCTATTGGCAGGCGCAGCAAGCGCTTGGCACTATCGAGACCACATACACTGAGACGCAGATTGACGACCTCGACAGCGCGCAAATGTTCGCCAATTTCTCATCTGCGCTGGATGAAGCGGGCGACACAGGCGGCAACAGCAAGGCCGAATATGGCGATGCGACTGGCACATTTGCCGATGCAGCCACCAAATTGGAGGCAGAATACCAAGTGCCCTACTTGGCCCATATGACGATGGAACCAATGAATTGCACCGCATGGGTGCGCGATGGGAAATGCGATATTTGGACCGGCACACAGGTGCCGCTCATGTCGCGCGACGGCGCTGCAGAAGGCGCTGGTATCGATGCCGATGATGTCACGATGCACAGCGTATTTTTGGGCGGGGGCTTTGGACGGCGCCTAACCCCAGAATATACCAATCAAGCCGCGCGCCTTGCCAAGGCAACCGGATATCCGATCAAGATGATCTGGTCGCGCGAGGAAGACACCGCGCAAGGCTTTTACCGCCCCGCCGATATCAGCCGGTTCACAGGCGGTCTCGATGCAAATGGCAAAGTCATCAGCTGGAATAATGTGCATTGCACAGAAGATGAGCCGCCAGAGGCGCCGCTGATTGAGTTCTACGATATCGCCAATGTCTCCGTCCGCAATGCCGAGGTCGAGCAACCGCTGCGGCTGGGCGCATGGCGATCTGTTGCACACAGCCAGCACGGTTTCTTCGTTGAGAGCTTTATCGACGAGTTGGCGCATAAAGCAGGCAAGGATCCGTTTGAGTTTCGCCGCTCATTATTGGCGAAATCTCCGCGCCATTTGAAGGTGCTGGAAGGGGCTGCAAAAATGGCGAATTGGGGCAGCGCGCTACCCGAAGGTCATGGCCGCGGCATAGCCATCGTTCGCTCGTTCAACTCTATCGTCGCAGAAGTCGCCGAGGTCGATATGACTGGCGACAAGCCGCGCGTCACAAAAGTGTTCTGCTGCGTCGATGCTGGCTTTGCAATGAACCCTGACGGGCTGAAGGCGCAGATGGAAAGCGGTATTATTTACGGCCTGACCGCTGCAATGTATGATGAAATCACGATCAAGAACGGCGCGGTTGAGCAGAGCAACTTCCACGATTACAAAATGATGCGGATGGATGATGCGCCGCAGATTGCGGTCCAGATCATCAATGGTGCACCGAACAATTTGGGCGGCGCGGGTGAGCCCGGACTGCCGCCTGCGGCCCCTGCATTAGCCAATGCCATCTTCGCTGCGACGGGCCAGCGCATACGCAGCTTACCTATCGCCAAACACTTTTCCTGAGCTTAGGAAACCTCTTATATGAAACGTGCTTCCCTTGTTCTATTTATCGGCCTTGCATCGCTTGGCCTTTCCGCTTGCGGTTCTGAAACGCAGGAACCCGTCGAACAAATCGTTGTTCGCGAACCGGGCGCTGAAGCCCCTGTTGCGGAGAGCCAACCTGTTGCGCAAAGCGGCGATCTGGTCGCTGCAGGCAAGGCTGCATTCGCAGTTTGCTCAGCTTGCCACTCGGTAGAGGCAGGCGCACAATCGGGCATTGGCCCAAACCTAAATGGAGTGGTTGGCCGGGCGGCGGGTTCGCTCGAAGGTTTCGGCTATTCCGGCGCAATGTCTGAGGCGAACTTGACTTGGGATGCAGGCGAACTGGACGCTTTCTTGACCAATCCGACTGCGAAAATTCCCGGCACGACTATGATCGCAGGCTCAGTCAATGACGCTGACAAGCGTGCGGCCATCATCGCTTATCTCTCATCACTGTCACAATAGGATCCATAGGCGTTGGATAACCGGCGCGTCTTCACCTTTTTGCATGACTGCCTGACTGCTGGGCAGCCAGCAGTGCTGGTCACTGTTATCGCAGTTGAGGGAGCATCGATGCGCGGCCCCGGCACGCATATGGGCGTCAGCAAGGATGGCAGTTTTACCGGCTCATTATCGGGTGGATGCATAGAAAATGCCGTTGTCGCTGAGGCATTGGACGCGCTTAGCCAAGGCGAACCGCGCGTTGTCCGCTTCGGTGCTTGTTCGCCTTATATTGACATCAAATTGCCTTGTGGCGGAGGGCTCGACATTCACTTTCAACCGCTGGTTGGAACCGAGCGTAGCGGCCAATATTTGCAGGCTATTGAACTGCGGGAACCGTTCTCGGTCGACTTGCCGCTGACGGGCGGTGATGCGGCGTCCATCAATCATTGGCCTGCGCCAAAATTGCTGATCATCGGCCATGGGGCATCGGTGTCATCGCTCGCAAAATTGGCGCGCCAAATGGATTTGAGCGTTGAAGTGTTATCCCCTGACCAAAAGCTGCTCCAGGAATTGAGCGAGCATCGCATAGTCACATCGAAGCTAGCCAACCCTGGAGATACGGGCAAAATCACCACAGACAAATGGACGGCCATCGTCTTCCTGTTCCACGATCACGATTGGGAAATCGCATTGATGGCGCATACATTGAAGCAGCCCCATTTCTACTTAGGTGCGATGGGCGGACTCAAAGCCCATGCCTCTAGGACCGATGCGCTCAAAGCCGTTGGCATTAGCGATGAAATCATTGCCAATATCCATGCTCCAATAGGGCTGTTCCATTCTTCGCGCGACCCGGACAGCTTGGCGCTTTCAAGCTTAAGCGAAGTGATCGAAAGCTATCATCAGCAAGATTTCGGCGATGTCGTTAAATAGCGAGTTCTCACTGTGTGTAGCGGTTCTGGCTGCTGGGCAATCGCGGCGTTTTTTGGGCGCTGACAAGCTCACCCAGCCTCTAGGCAGGACCATGTTGGGGTTGCATATTTGTGAGGCACTCGTGCCCCTCGATTGCGCACATTCGGTCATAATTACCTCGGCCGATGACCACCCATGCGCCAGTGGATGGCGCACAGCGGGATTTGATATTTGCGTCAATGAAATGGCCGAAGAAGGCCTTGGAACCTCCGTTGCTTGCGCAGCTCGTTTTGCAGCTGAGAGAGCCGCGGACGCACTATTAATTTGTCTTGCCGACATGCCATTTGTGCCAACGAAGCATTTGCAGAATTTGATCAGCCAGCTTGATCCTGAAAATTCCCGCACGATGATCGCGTCGGATAATGGGAGAAGGCGTTCGCCGCCCGCAATATTCGCGGCCAGCCATTTTGCAGGGCTTGAACAACTCAAAGGCGCCGCCGGTGCGCGCGACCTATTGGCAGCGGCTGACACCATAAAAATTACGCCTCAATGTCTCGTTGATATTGATACACGCGAACAATTGGTTCGAGCAAATTCGCAGGTCCCGCCAAAAGCTGTCTGGCAGTTACCCTAGCCTCTCAGACAAAAGCAGCCATTCCGCCACGACCCGTTGCAGAAAGTCCGCTTGCTTCCTCAAAAGCCGTCAATGGGGTTCCCGATTGTCATCACTGGATCGCCTTTGCGCATCGACGGTCCGCGCTTGCCATACAGTGCATAGCCATCAGTGGGTGCGTATAAGAGTTGGACCTCTTTCCCTGTATAATCGCGAATTGTGCCTATGAAATCGCCTTTGAAGATATAACGGCGGCTGGGATCGGCTGAATAGAACACGCCTGAATGATCCGCGCGCACCGCTGTGCTGCTTTCGAAATAGCGCAGAGCTGGCGGCACATTTTTCCGCGGCTTGTCCCAAATGCCCAGAATGCCGAGCGCGTTCTCAACGCCGGTTGCGACGGCTTCGGCATGCTCTTCTTTGCGGCTGCCATTTTCTCCAATCTCAACCAGCACCGTCGGAATACCGGCTGCAACACCTTGGCGATTAAGCGAACGCCCAGTGTCGACCTGCTTTTGCGTGTTCATTTTATAGCGCACGAGATTGGCAAAGCCGAAGCCTTTGGCGACTTTCAATGCCTGATCGAAATTTGCGGCCAGTGGGCCGCCGTAGACGCCGACGAAGGGTTCAAGGAATTCGCCTGCATCGCCGGAGTGAAGGTCCATGAGAAAATCTGCGCGAGCGACGACTTCGCGCGATAATATGTCGGCAATGCGCTGCGTTGATGTGCCGTCTTTACTGCCCGGAAAGCTGCGATTGAGGTTCTTGCGGTCAATCGGGTTGAAATGCGGCACGCGGTATTCAAACGATGGAATATTGGCAATACGAACAAAGATGATCGTGCCCGTGAGATCCGCTGGATCAATCCGATCTGCAAGCCGGTCCACTGCAAGGATGGAAGCAAATTCAAATCCATGCACACCAGCGACTGCGGCCAGAACTGGCCCTTTATCATTGCCGTGAAGGACAGTCATGGGGATGAAGGTTTCCGGCTCATCCCCCTTGGCTGGAACCGTCAGGCGAAAGTCACTGCGCGTGCCGGGCTTGACCATATTTCCGCCAATTGTGATGGCCTCGGCAGGCGCTGCGGCAGCGGCGGTTGCTAAAAGGGCAAAAAAGCCTCCCAATACGGCCTGAAGCAATTTCGAGAACATATTTCAGTTAATTCCTAGGGAGTTGGATCGGGATTATAGCTTGGCAGATCGTTCAGAAGTGGCGCATCATAGGGCACTTTTGGAAACATTGTCCGTTGTCAGATAATTTGAGACAGTTGGCGTTTTAAAACAGGCGA
>JALZVZ010000271.1 GCA_023299945.1 Altererythrobacter sp.
CATAATCCGCCTTGGGATTATCGCCGATATGCAGAACATCAGCAGGGTTGCATTTCAACTTTTTAAGAACATGCGCAAGCATGCCTTCTGCTTTGGAAATTCCGATTTGCGAAGAGCAATAAATCTGCTCGATCAGATCGCGCACCTCTTGCCCTGCGGCCACTTTAATCAGCTCGCCCAATTGCGCAGCGCTTAGGTAAGTGTCGGAGGCTATCACCACCGGAATGCCCTTGGCTTTGGCGGCCCGCATCAACGCCACCGTAGGCGCAAAGGCAAAACAGCAGCGCGCTTCTGCCTTCAGCTCGCCATCCACAGCGCTCGCAAGGTCAGCAGGGCTGGCGCTGGGCATAGCGGCTGCATAAATCTGCTCAACAGTGACTTCATTCTTGCGCCGCAATGCCCGCATGGATTTGCGAGCATTGGCCTCGCCCACAATACGCTGGCCGCGGCCTAGCCCTTCCAACGCATCAAAAACGCCGTCGGGCCGGTGGACATCGCGCCATAGCAAAGTGTCAAAGCAATCGAGCGAAAGCACTTTGACTTGCGACGCCCGCTCGAGGGCAAGAGGTATTTCATGCGGAAGAATTGTATCGGTCATGCGCGCGTCTCCATTGCAGTGTTGCAATGGAACTAAGCAAACATGCTTGGCGGTTTATGAGCGGCGACCCACGCGGGAATGCCTAGTAACGGGCGCGCAGGCAAATGCCTATTGCAGCAGAATGGATATGCGGCGGTTGCGCGGATCGGCGGGATTATCAGGGATCAGCGGCTCGCGTTCGGCCACGCCTTCGATCCGGCTATAGCGACCGGTGCTCAGCCCCGATTGCATCAAAGCCTGACGCGTCGCTTCTGCTCGGCCAGTCGATAGCGACCAATTGTTCGCTTGGACCCCATCGCGCCATGGCAGGCTGTCAGTATGACCGCGGATCGCCAGCGTCACCGGTTTTTCAACCAGCGTTTCAGCCACAATCTCCAGCAGTTCGCGCGCCTGCGGAACCAGCACGGTCGTGCCCAATGCAAACATGGAGAAATCCGCATCATCGACCAGATCAATCCGCACGCCTTCAGGCACAGCCTCAACCTTGATTTGCTTAGCAAGCTTGCGAAGCTCGCTCTTCTTTTCAAGTTTTTCTTTGATTTCTTTTTCCAGCTTTTCCTTCAGCTCGCTGCGTTCCTTTCCCGCGGCCACGCCTTCCAGTGGGCCGCCTTTGGCGGCGCGCGGGATGGTGATGGATTTGTTGCCAGTTTGACCCTGGCGATTGGGCATATTATCAACGTCCGTGATCGAAGATCCGTTCATAAAACCCTCGGAACCAGCCCCGCGTTCCTTGATTTTCACAAGCGTCGGTGTGAAATAATCAGCGAGGCCCTTGCGCTGATCCTCTGTGGTCGCGCCCAGCAGCCACATCAGTAGGAAAAACGCCATCATTGCCGTTACAAAATCGGCATAGGCAACCTTCCACGCGCCGCCATGATGGCCGCCGCCTTCTTGAACAATGATCTTTTTGACGATGATCGGCTGAAGCGGTTCAGGGGCAGTAGGGGCAGCACTAGCCATAGGTTTATGCCCCGCGCATCATATCAAGCAAATCGGTCAGCTTAGGCCGATGCGCAGGTGGCAGGCCAGAGCGCGCGGCTTCCAAAACCAATGGCTGCGGATAGCCGTGGAGCGAGGCAATAATGACCTGCTTGACCGAGTAATAAATTTGCTGGTCATGCTTGTTTATCTGACCAAGGCGCCCGGCCATCGGGCCGACAAAACCATAGGCAAGCAAAACGCCCAAAAACGTTCCCACAAGTGCCGCACCAATCATCTTGCCGAGCACTGCTGGTGGCTGATCAATCGAGCCCATCGTCTTAATCACGCCCAAAACCGCCGCGACGATACCCAGAGCAGGCAGGCCATCGGCCAATGTCTGGATCGCATGGGCAGGCTCTTCCATTTCATGCAGTTGCGTTTTGATCGCGCTATCGATCACATCCTCGACCGCATTGGTGTCCAATGTACCGCTGGAGACAACCATCAAAGTCAGCGCATCACAGATCAAATCGCGCACTGGCGCATCGGCAAGCAGATTGGGATATTCAGCAAAAATGGCAGAGCTGTCGGGCTCTGTCACATGGCTTTCCAATGCAACAGCACCTTCTGAACGCATGATTTTCATCAGCTTACTGGTGAGGGCAATGGCATCAATATGGTCCTGATCGGAATAGACCGGCCCTTTAAAGACTTTGGCAAAGCCGCCGCCCAGCGCTTTTAGCTCGTGCATTGTATTGCCGATCACCAACGCGCCAATGGCAGCGCCGCCAATGATCATCATTTCCAGCGGCAATGCGGCCAAAACCGGCCCGAGCGAGCCGCCTGCAAGCACAAAACCGCCAAAAACCATGACGAGCAGAATTACAATACCAATGGCAGCGAACATGGTTTTGGCTTTCTATCCCTTAGCTAAGGAACTGTTGGATCAGATCGAGTCGAAGAGACTGAGGTTGGTGAGGCGTGCAAAGCTGGCCTGGCTCGCCTCCAAAACGGTGAGGGTTTGCTGCAATTGCGTGATCGCCTCAGCAAGATCGGTATCGCCAAGCTCAGACTGTTCTTCCGCGCGGGTTTCGTCGCGTGCAATCGCGCCAAATTGCACGGTATCAATCCATGCCAGCCTTGCGCCCAGCACCGTTTGCGTGCGGCTGGCTGTGTCGATACTGGCATCAAAACCGCTCAATGCATCGCGGGCTGCTGCGGCTGGATCTGCGGCGGCCCCGCGAATGTCAGCGGCGAAACTGGCAAGGAAAGCAAACGCATCTGTCGCCGCGCCATCATTGCTGAAATTCACGACATTGGGCCCGGTTACGCCGCGTTCTACGCTGACGCCAAGGCCGATTTCTACCGTGTCAGTTGTGGCAGAGCCAACGTAACTGATCACGCCGCCAGCTCCTTCCACAAAGGCAGGAGCCGCGCTTTGGCCGCCAAACAATGGCCGCCCGGATGCGTCCTGCATATTGGCAAGGCCCAGCAGCGATGCACGCAATTCATCGATTTCAGTGGCGATTGCCTCGCGCCCATCAGGGCCGGTCGTATCACTGCCCGCTTGCACTGCCAGCTCGCGCGCACGGATTAGCAAATCGGTCATATCTTCCAGCGCGGTCGAGGCGCTTTGCAGGCCAGTGGAGGCGGCATTGGCATTGGTTTCGTCAATCGCGGCCATGCGATCTTCACGCGCCAAAGCGCGCAGCCGCGAGGAGGCCACCGGATCATCAGACCCGCGTGCCAATTTTTCGCCGGTTGCTACCTGCGTTTGCAAACGCTCAGCTGAATTACGCAGACGCGTCATCTGATCGAGCGAATTTTGGTAAAAGCTAGAGGTGGAGTTTTGCGCGGCGATCATTTTAACGGATCCCCAAAATTGTGTCGAAGATGTCATTGGCGACTTGAATAATCCGGCCAGAGGCTTGGAAGCTCTGCTGGAAACGGATCAAATTGGCCGCTTCTTGATCCAGATCGACCCCGGTTGCACCAGCAAGGCTCGACTGTGCCGATTGCGCAATTGTCGCCAAAGCGTCCCTGGTCACCGAACGGCTGCGCACGGTACTGGACAATTCAAACAGCATGCTATCGGCCTGCGAGGCGGGCCCGCCATTGGCGAGTGCGTTTCTAAGCGCGCCCAAATTAGAGGTATCCAGACTGCCTGCAGGAGCACCTGATGGCGCTGTTGCAATGCCCGATCCATCGGTCAAACTAACGGTGATATCGCCCGCCCCACTGCCGGAAAAGAAGGGCTGACCCGCGCTGCCATCAGCGGCCGAACCGCTGGATTGCGCGGTGTTCAATGCTCCAATCGTAGAGGCGGCCACAGCGTCCAGATCGCTCAGCAATCCTGCCTGCGCCGTCAATGCGCTGGCTTGACCTGCCAATTTGCCAGAGGAAAGCGTAACCGCGCTGCCATCCAGATCAAAGGACAAAGTGCCATCACCATTGGTCGTCGAAGATAAAGCCGCTGCGCTAGTGCCATTGACCAGCATTGGCCCGCTGGCATCGCCAAGCCGCACATTCGCCACGCCGCTTGGGCTGATGTCCGCGGTGACGCCCACTTGCTCCGATAGATCACCCAGCAATTTGTCGCGCTGATCCAGCAGCACGGCATGGCTGGCAGTGCCTGCCTCTGAGCGGGTAAAGGCGACGTTGACGCTCGCCAGTTCGCCTGCAAGCCGGTTGACTTCATTGACGCTATTTTGCGCATCCAACCGCACGAAATCGCCGCCCTGTTTGAGCCCGCTGCTGGCAAGCTGAAACGTATTCGCCAAACTCTCACCTTCCGCCAAAGCATTTGCGCGCAGTGACGGATTAAGCGGGTCGGATTGCAATTGCGCAAAGCTGGCTTCGAACTCCACCAAAGCGCCGTAGAGCCCGGATTGCTCCAATGTGGTTTCCGCCGAGCTTAACGCCGACAATTCCGCATCGGCCTGCGACAAAGATCCCGCGCTGCGCCGCGCCTCTGCGTTTAAAAGCGGCACATCAGGCCGGTAAATACCGCCCGTTCGCACGCCATTGAAAGTCGCGCCGGAAAACTCGCCAACCGCGCCTGCACCAGCCAATTCGGTCTGCCCCAAACGCCGGCGAACATAGCCCTCTGTCTGGGAATTGGCGATATTCTGCGCGGTCACCTCCAGAGCAGATCGCGCCGCTGTCGCGCCTGATTGGCCAATATTAATGAGCGACATGGACATAAATTATTCCTTCCGTGCGTCAGTGATTTGGGCGGTTTGCGCAGATGGCTCAGAGGACGGCAAATACGCCGCCAGCTGTTCCTCGATGGAACGGGCAAGGCCGAGACCACCTTTGTTTTGGCTGGAAATATCGGCGAAATGTTCATCACGCATAGCTTCGAACTGCTCGAGCCCTTGACCTGAAAATATGTCATCCCCGCCAAAATCTGTGGCCCGCGCACTGGCGAGCAATTGGCGCAGGAAGATCGCCTCAAACGCTTGCGCGGCCTTGCGCAATTCTGCGCGTTCCGGCGTCAGAGCCTCGGCCGGTTTTGCAGCCTGTGTAGCGGGGTTGATCGCACCAATCATAGGACAACCATTTCAGCTTGCAATGCGCCTGCTTGCTTCAGGCTTTCGAGGATCACCACCAGATCAGAGGCCCCTACGCCCAGCATGTTGAGTGCATCGACAATCTCATTGAGGGATGCAGCACTCGGCATCAAAGCGACACGGCTGCTTTCTTGTTCCACTGTGATTTCGGAGGCTTCTTCGACGGCAGTGACACCATCTGAAAACGGTTCAGGCTGAACGATGCGCGGGCTTTCCGAAATGCTGATCGTCAGCTTTCCGTGGCTGATCGCAGCAGGCGACAGGCGCACCGCTTGATTGATCACCACCGTGCCCGTGCGGCTGTTAATGATGACGCGCGCAGGCTGCGGCGCAGGCGTCACCGCCAGCATCTCAACAGTGGCGAGCATAGCGGCACGCGAATTCGGCATGCCGGGCAGATCGACTTCGATGCTCACCCCGTCGATGACGCGGGAGGCGCCGGGATAAACATCATTGATTGCATCGCGTACGCGGGTCGCGGTGAGGAAATCAGACTGGTGCAAATTGAAGCGCAGCGAGGTGCCTTTTTCAAAGCCGCTCGCGACCGCGCGTTCCACCGATGCCCCATCAGGAATGCGGCCTACGGTGGCGATATTGACGGTTAGCTGCGAGCCATCGCGGCCCGATACGCCGAGACCGCCAACCGCAATATTGCCTTGCGCCATAGCGTAAATCTGGCCGTCGGCGCCGTATAGAGGCGTTAGAATCAGAGCCCCGCCGCGCAGGCTTTTCGCTTTGCCCATGGTGGACACAGTGATATCGATACGCTGGCCCGGTTTTGAAAAAGCAGGCAGATCAGCGGTGATAATCACAGCCGCGGCATTCTTTAGACCAGGGGCAACGCCCGGCGGCAACTGCATGCCCAAACGGCCAGACACGCCCTTCATCGCCTCGGTCAAATATTCAAGATTGTCATCGCCTGTGCCGGCTAAGCCAACCACCACGCCGTAGCCGGTCAATTGGTTGGTGCGCATCCCTTCGAACGACCCAATATCGCGCACGCGCTCAGCGGCGGCAGGCTGCGGCAAAGCCGAACCAAGCGCTGCCAATGCAGCGAGTAGAATTTTGGAGACCCAGTTCATATTTTTGATCCAATCAAAAAGGCGAGACAATGTTGAAGAAGCGGCTGAGCCAGCCAGGCCGTGACGCTTTTTGGATCGCGCCATTGCCGGAATAAATGATCCGCGCATTGGCGACTTGCGAGGAGGCGAGCTGATTATCGCTGCTGACGTCGGCCAACCGAACGGTACCAGCGAACTGAATCCATTCTTCTCCTTGGCTGAGCGACATCTGCTTTTCTCCAACGACAGTGGCGGTGCCATTGCCATGGACCGCAGCGATAGTGACGGCGACCGCGCCATTGAGGCGGCTTTGCTGGGCAGCGTCGCCTGAACCACTGAACGTCCCATTGGCCGCAGCTTTAAGGGCATTGGGGTTGAGGAAATTGAGCGGGCCGGAAGCTGGCGGCGTAATACCAAAGGAACCATCGCGGTCAGTGCTGGCCGAGGTGCTTTTGCTAGTCGTGATTGTTTCAGTGAGAATGACCGTGATCAAATCGCCGACACTGCGCGCGCGGTTTCCTTGGTGAAGACCTGCATAGCCAGCCTTCACCTGAAAAATTGCGCCATGGCTGGGTACGCTATCAGCCTGCGCTATTACCATTGACGGCGGCGGCGGTGGCGGCGCGAAACCGGCCTGCGGACGCCCGCCTTCCATCCCGCATCCCGTCAGCAGCATTAGGGCCGCAACCACAAAGGCACTGCGAAAGGCGATATGGGTATGAAGCTGGTCAAAACTGGTCATTATCATTGATCCTTAGAGGAGCGTTTGATTGGCGTTACGCAGCATTTCATCGACTGCGCTGACCATTTTCGAATTGATTTCATAGGAGCGTTGAGCCTCGATCATCTCGACCAGCTCCTCGACCACATTGACGTTGGAACCCTCCAGCATGGCCTGACGGATTGAGCCGCGGCCGTTCGTGCCGCCTGCGCCAATATCGGCTGCGCCGCTGGCGGCTGTTTCTTGCAAAAAGTTGTCGCCAATCGCTTGCAGGCCAGTGGGGTTTACAAAGCTAGCAATGGTAAGCTGGCCCAATTCGGCGGGTGCAGCATCGCCTGCCAACGTGGCAGAGACCGTGCCATCAGGGGCAACAGTGATTGATTGCGCGCCCTGCGGCACGTTGATCGCAGGCTCCAATGCAAAACCTTGCGCGGTGACCAATTGTCCCTCAGCGCTCAGCGAGAAGTTGCCTGCGCGGGTGTAAGCCACCTCGCCGCCGGGCAGCTGCACTTGGAAAAAACCGGGGCCATCCAGCGCCATATCCAGCGCGTTGCCGGTGGTGTTGAGTGTGCCTTGGCTATCGATCCGGCTGGTGCCTTGGACCTGCACGCCAGTGCCGAGATTCAAGCCGATCGCATAGGTTGTCTCTGCTGTGGATTGCTGGCCAGCGACCCGCTGATCCTGATAGGCCAGCGTGGCAAAATCGGCGCGGTCGCGCTTAAAGCCAGCCGTGCCAATATTGGCGAGATTATTGGCGATCACCCGCATGCGGGTGTCTTGCGCCTCTAGTCCGGTGCGGGCGACATGGAGAGCTGAATTGGGCATAATTTGTCCTTAACGGGGGAATGGTTCAGGCTTCATGGCAACCAGCCTGCGTAGTTTTCACGGGTTGTAAGGGAGCGGGTTATTTCAGCGACATCAAACGCGCGCCTGCTGTATCCAGCTCGCTGGCTTTGGAAATGATTTTGGCGCGCTGCTCATAAGAACGCTGTGCCTCGATCATTTGCACCAGAGTTTGGGCGGTATCGACATTGGAGGACTCCAACATGCCGCTGTCGATTTGCGCGGTTGGATCGCCAGGCAAAACGCCTCCGCCCGGCACGCGCAGCAAATTATCAAGACCCTTCACAATCGCGCTGCCTTGCGGGCTGGCCAATTTGATCCGGCCCACCTCTTGCGCAGGCGCATCGGCGGCATTGGGATCGGACACGAATATCCGCCCATCCCCGCCAAAGGAAATGCGCCCGCCTGCTGGAATAGTGATCGGGCCGCCTTCGCCCATTACCGACAGGCCATCACCATTTTGCAGCACGCCAGTATCGGTAACCCGCAAATCGCCGCGCCGTGAATAGACCTCGCCGCCATCGGGCGTTTGTAGGGCGATCAGCGCCTCGCCCCTGACCGCAATATCCATACTGCGGCCAGTGGGCGAAACGCGCCCTGCATCCATATTCGCGCCTCGCACCGCGCCTTGCGCCATGGCACGAACTTCGTGCCCATCGCCTTTCAGCGTTGCCGGAGTGATCGCAAATTCCTCGGCTTTGAAGCCTGGCGTCGACACATTGGCGAGATTGTTCGCCACGGCTCTTTGCTGGTTCATGGCCGCATCCATTGCGGTAAAAGCGGTATAGATCAGACGGTCCATGGCGCGGTGCTCCTATAGGATTAGCCCTGAAGGTTGATAACGGTTTGCGAGATGGTGGTGGCGGTATCGATGGCCCGCGCATTCGCCTGGAAATTGCGCTGCGCTGTAATCAGCGCGACCATTTCCTCGGCCAAATCCACATTGGAGCGCTCCAATGCGCCCGACAACAAGTTGCCAAGACTGTTATTGCCCGGCGTGCTATATTCCGCAGCGCCTGATTGGCCCGTTGCTGTCCAGTTGGTTTCTCCAATAGATCGCAATCCATCACGCGCAGGGAAGGATGCCAGCGCAACGCGGCCCACCGCTTCGTTTGAACCATCGGCATAGGCTGCCTCCAACACTCCGGTCTGGCTAAGTGTGACATTATTGAGCGGGGCGCCGGCGCTATTGACGGTGGGAACAACCGCATCAATCGGCGTCGTTCCGGTCACAACGCCTGCGACATCAGTTGCAAAGACTTGTAGGGAATAGCCGGAACGATCGGACAGATTGCCGTCCGCATCCAGTTCAAAACTGCCATTGCGGGTGAAGAATGAATCATTATTCTCTGTATTGCGCGTGCTGAAAAAACCATCACCATTGATGGCCAGATCCAGACTACGCCCGGTTTGCTCAACCGAGCCAAGCGAGAAGTTTTGCGAGGTGGAAGACACAGTCGCACCGAGGCCAATTGTCAGCCTCGGATCGCTGGATGAACCGCGCGAAACAATATCGGAAAACTGCGCCGAGCTCTTTTTAAAGCCGGTGGTTTCCGCATTCGCGATGTTGTGCGCAATGACGCGTAGATCGGTTTCAGAATTGCGTAGGCCGTTCAGCGAGGTGTAAAATGAGCTCATGGTTCGGGGGTTCCTTAATTGAAATTGGATTGGGGGTTGGCGCTTGGGGGTTAGGTTGCGGGGGCTGCTTCAGGCACGGCTGATTGCACATCAATCAGCGCATCGAGCCGTTCGACGATCGTCTGCAAGGTGTCATTGGTAGCAGTGGTATTGGCCAGAGATGAGAATTGCGCCATTTGCGCCAGCATCTCCTCATTTTGAACCGGCTCCAATGGGTCTTGCTGTGACAATTGCACCGTCAACAGCCGCAAAAAATCAGACTGATCCAGCGTGCTCGCCTGACCGTTGCTCTGGATCGTTCCGGGCTGATTGAGCCGGTCGAGCGTTTCATTGGTCAGCGGGTTATTGGTCGCAGTATTGGTTATAATATCCATCTTATTTGCTCCTTAAAGTGTCGAGCATCAGTTGTTTTGCAGTTTGCAATGCTTCGACTAAATTTTGATATTGCCGCGCGCTTTCCATGATCTCGATCATCTCGCCGCTCTCATCGACAGTTGCATCCCAAACATCGCCATTGGCATCGGCCAGCGGGTGATTGGGATCCTGGCGCCTGGTGGGTTCCGCTTGGCTAGTGGTGATATGGCTGACCCGCACAGAGGTAAGCCCAGAGGCCTTATCCAGCTCGGCATTGAACACCGGCCGCACAGCGCGATAGGCACCCTCTTTTGTGGCGGAGACAGAGCCCGCATTGGCAAGGTTAGAGGCCGCCGCATTCATCCGCACCATTTGTGCAGACATGCCGCGTTCTGCCAGACGGAACAGGTTCATCGGACCGGCTTGATTATCGGGCATCCCTACTCACCCTTCAATGCGCGGGTGGCGGTTTGAACCTTGCTTTGGACAAAGGACAAGGTGGCGGAGTAAGCGACCGCGTTCTCGGCAAAGGCGATTTGTTCATTCGCCAGCTCGACCGTATTCCCGTCCATACTCGACATCGTCGGCACGCGGTAACGCGTGTGTTCGCCAATCGCCTCTGTGCCCGATTTCCCGGCCAGTCGATCATTCAGCGCAGCGGCAAAATCAATGTCGCGCGATTTATATCCAGGGGTCGCCGCATTGGCGATATTGCTGGTGAGCATCCCCATGCGCTGTGAGCGCAATTCAAGGGCTGCACCGTGTATGCCAAACAGATTCGTGTTCAAAGCAAAGCTCCGTTTCGTGATTGTGGGAACAGCTTTGCAAAGCCCGTGCCAATTGCGCTTCCACCAAGGGAGCCGCCACCTTGCGGCAAAGGCTTGCCTCGAAAGGCGGCAAAACGGGGCCGTTGCTCACGCCATATTTGCCGTGCCGTTATTGGTTCAGTGGGCCCACTGCCGCGCGCTAGTCAGGGGTTAAACTGGGCCCAAGTCGCCCGTTCTAAAGTGTTGAGGCCAATCGAGGCCAGATGAGGCCAAACGCGAGATGATGCGAGATTACGCAAGATCAGGGCAGGAAAGTGAGGCAAAATGTTCGAACCAGCACAGTTAATCGATCCGGTTGCAGCGGCCATTGTTATTGGCGGCAGCATCTTGGCGACATCGGCCCGCTGCGGCTTTGGCCACACCCGCGATGCCGCAATGCAAGTTTTAAAACTGCCCACCCCTTCGTTCAAATATGAGCGTGTGCGAGCCTCTTTGGCTCCGATGGTAAGCGACATTAAACGCAGCGGTTTGATCCGCGCAAAGATTGTCAAATCACCGGATCGCGCGATCAATGAAGGGCTGGAGGCGATGCTACGCCGCCGCAGTTTCACCGCCTTTCTCGCCCATCAACAAAGCCACCGCGAATTGCGATTGGCAAGCCGATTCCGGGCTAGCGAAAGTTTGGACACCGCGGGCGAGCTTGCCCCGATCCTTGGTTTGACCGGCACATTGATTGCCCTGAGCCAACTTGAGCCTGATCAATTAGCGGATGCCTCTGCCATGATTTCGGTCATCTCAACCGCGATCCTCTCGACGCTCTATGGTTTGCTGCTGGCGCATTTTATCTGTCACCCGCTGGCCCGCGCAATTGAGCGGCGCGGCGCACGCGAGGAGGAGGCGCGTGCGGCTCTGACCGATTGGCTGGCGGATCATATTCCACACAGTGACGCCGAGAACAATGGGACGGAAAAATCCGCAAAATCCGCTACTGCAAATTGGGCGCTAGAACCCCGCCCGATTGGATCAGGCAGGCATGCGGCATGAGCAATTCGCCAACCGGAAAATGGGAAATTTTGCTAGCTGATCTAGCACTGATCCTGTTTATTGTTGCGCTGGGCGGGCTGGTCACAATGCCAATCAAAGCCAAGCCCGCAAGCGCGAGCGAGGCTGCATCAAAAGCCAAGTCAGAACAGCTCGCCATCGCTCCCAGTCAGGCGCTCTATCGCACGGTACAAAACGGGCCGACATTGGGCGAATGGCTAAAAAGGCAGCCACTCGATCCGCGCGCGACCCTGACAATTTTTGTCGATTACCGGGCCGATGATGCGGCACGCGGTCTAGAGCAGGCAGCGGCCATGATCGGCGAGGCGCAAGGCGCCGGAGTGCGAGTGCGCACCGTCATGCGCGATGCGGAGCAGGCGGATATATATGCTAGCCTTGCCTTTGATGCGGGCGGAACCTGAGCCGCAAAACCTGTTCCCTAAGCGGTTTCAACCCGATTGCGGCCCGCCTCTTTGGCCCGGTACAATGCCTCATCTGCGGCGGCCAAAGCCGCGCGCGGATTATCAAATTGGTTGACCTGTGCAACTCCGGCAGAAAATGTAATCTGGCCGTAAGGTTGACCGGTCTCCCGGTTCATTAAACGTCTTCGCGCCAGTTTCAGGCGAGCATCATCAATCGCCTGAAACGCCTGATCCTTATCCATGGCTGAAAACAAAAGGACAAACTCCTCGCCGCCATGACGCGCAACAAAACAGCCATCACCGGCAACGTCAGACAATGCCTTGGAAATAGCCTGCAACACGCGGTCACCGGCACTGTGGCCGTGCACATCATTGACCAATTTGAAATGATCAATGTCGCAAAACGCCAGCGCCAAAGTGCCCCCATTTGCCTTTATCTTTTCAACTTCTACCTTTAAATTGCGTTCAAAAGCGCGGCGATTGGGAAGGCCTGTCAGATGATCTACATCCGCTTCTTGGCGCGCCTTTTCCAGGCTTTGCCGCAAACCTTCCGCCTCGCGCTGATTGCGCTCCATCTCTGCTTCAATCGCTTTGAGTTGGGCAAGCATGGTGCGCGATAGGTCGAGCAGGTTTTGAAACCTCGCCACGCCTTCTGAAACTTGCCCGTTTGCGCCAAGCTGGCTTTTGGATGGCCCACTTGCATTCGCGTGCGGCTGATCCAAATGCTCGCTCATGGCGCTGCGATATGCGCCGGTCGCCTCGCGCGCGCTTTGGGTGTTATCTTGAAGATTGTTCATGGCATTTTCCATCAGATCCATCATTTCCTGCATCTGATTGGCGCGCTCTTGCACTTTTGCATGCGCAGCAGAGGCGCAGGGCCGCAGAGAATCGAGCCACGCCTGATCGATCCGGCCAGATCCTAGTTCGCGCTTTGCCAATGCGCTCCGCAGCCGCGCATCTGTGCCCGATAGACCGTCACAAACCAAAGCAAGGTTGGCCGCGGTTATTCGCAATTCGTGCCGCACCATAAATTCTCCAACACGGTCCATGAGGTCCCTTTGTGCCTCCATAGCGACTGATGTTGAGGCAGGTGCCGATTGGCCCTGTTTCCTATCATCGCGCGGCAAAGATTGACTGGCCGCATCGCGCCACCGGCCCGGCTGCACGAACGCTGTTTTGTCAGAGCCATTGTCTTTTTTCTGATCTTTACCGGTAAACACGGGCGTCTTGCTCCTCAATCTGAGCGCCGCAGCTGGGGTAGTGATGGAGAGTATCCAGCGCTCGCGATGTTTGTGGTCTTAGACTGGCTTCAATACCGCCCAGCGAAAACGGACCTCGTGGAAACCACCTATCGAGCTGCCAAAGCATGGCCGCAGTCGGTGCTGCGCCGTTCTTGCAGCCTACCGCAGCGATGGAGCTTATGGTTCTGAAAGTTACAGCTGCAACTGGCATGGCTCTTGCTCAAAGATCCTCAAACACGAGCCACAATTACCGCCTTCAAAGGGCCAGGAGAATAACAATGGCACCGATTACTTCACTTCAAAAAACGCGCGCTGTTCGGCGCAAATATGCCGGATATTTCGCAGCGGCGGTAATGCTTGTTGCGCCCAATTGGGTCAGCACAGCGCACGCTCAACCGCGCTTCATCGATCCAGTTCAAATCGACCGCTCGGTCGAGAATTTTACCGGCCAGCCCGCCGGTTCCATCGGCGGCGCGCGCAGCCCTGCAGACCCGCGGCTGAGGCTGGCTTTATGCGGCAATCCGCTCAATGTGACATGGCATGGCAATTTGAAAAACACTGTGAGAGTGGCCTGCGAGGGGCGCTCGCCTTGGCACATTTTTATGGCTGTTCGGGCCGCGCCCAAATCGGTGAAAGCGGCAAAGATCATCCAACGCGGGGACAGCGTCACTATCGCAGTGGAGGGCCGCGGCTTTACCGTGCGCCGTCCCGGCGAAGCGCAGCAGGCAGGTGCGATTGGCGATTGGATTGCGGTTAAAACCAGCCGCAAGGCCAAGCCTGTGAACGCCAAAATTGTTCGCCCCGGATTGGTCGTCATTCCGCTTTCGTGAAATCTTTCGAATTAAATTTAAGCCTGCACTTAAAGATGATCGTATTGGGTCGTTCTGTTGGCTGAGAAGGTAAAGGAACCGGACAATGTCCATCAATGATATGATGAAATTACAAGGTGTTGGTGCGGTAAGCCGCGCCACATCTGGCGAACAAGGCGCTACGCTTC
>JALZVZ010000272.1 GCA_023299945.1 Altererythrobacter sp.
TGTTGGATTGCAGCCGCATTTGGGCGATGCAATCACAGAACTGGCGGATGCTGGTTTGGTATCCGGCGACCTGCGCGATGCGTGGGAGCTAATGACCCGTATTTTGGTGTGCGGGCGTTTGCTTGCGCCGCATTTGGGGCATCCTCCCGCGGCGGCGGCAGAGGCGATGGCGCGGGCCTGCGGGCAGGAAAACTTCGATGATCTCTTGCAGTCCTTGGGCAAAGCACGCCAAGAGGTAGCGCGAAATTGGGCCCAAATATTTGGGCAGGAATTGGAGATAGACAGCGATGAATGACTTTACCGGTGCGGGTGCAGAAATGCCCAATATTGCGATGGAAACCCCCGAAGGCGGCAGCGTAAAGCCTTCTGATTTTGCAGGCAAAAAGCTCGTCATATTCTTCTACCCCAAGGATAATACGCCCGGCTGCACCACCGAGGCGAAGGACTTTTCCGAGCTGAAATCTGAGTTCGAAGCCGCTGGTTGCGCATTGCTAGGCGTGAGCAAATGCTCGCCCAAAAAGCACCTGAACTTTATCGCTAAACATGATCTGACCACGCCGCTGGCGACAGATAGCGAAGAGGGCGGGCTATCCGATGCACTCGGCATTTGGACCGAGAAACAAATGTATGGCAAAACCTATATGGGCATGGTCCGCTCGACATATCTGGTGGGCGTGGATGGCAAAATTGCGCAAGTCTGGAACAAGGTGAAAGTGAAGGGCCACGCCGCCGAAGTGCTGGAGGCGGTAAGAGCTCTGTAGCCTGCTGATATGCAATCCCTTTCAGGTGCAATTCGCGGCGCATTGCTGACCGCTGACCCAACAGCCAAAGCCTTTGCTGCGCGCGCGGTTGCGCGTGATTGGCGGCTGGGGCGATTGGCGTGGGTGTTTGACTGCACAATGCCCGATATGCCTGCTTGGCCGGATACGCCTGAGCTGATTCCGCCGACCAAAATGCCTAAACGGGGAAAAGGTGGGTCGCAGGCGAAACGGATCGCCTTGTGGCATAGCCTTGGGCATATTGAATTTGTCGCGATTGATTTGGCGCTCGATATGGCAGGGCGCTTTGGTGAGGAAATGGGGGAAGAGTTCGTCAACGACTTCCTAGCCGTTGCTGCCGATGAAGCGATGCATTTTGCTCTATTGGCCCGCAAACTCAAAACGATGGGCAGCCATTATGGCGCTTTGCCTGCCCACGCAGGTCTGTGGCAGGCCGCCGATGAAACACGCCATGATGTCGCCGCCCGTCTTGCGATTGTGCCGATGGTGCTGGAGGCGCGCGGGCTGGATGTGACACCGGCCACTTTGGAGCGGGTAAAGGCTCAAGGTGATGACAATGGTGCAAAGATTCTGAACCGCATTCTGAGCGATGAAATTCGCCATGTTGGAGTGGGAACAAAACACTTCATCGCAGTGGCAAAGAGCCGCGGGTTGATTCCGCAAACCGCCTGGAAATCCTTGGTTGCGGCGCATTTCAGAGGCTCCGTTAAGCCGCCATTCAACGATTCAGCGCGTTCCGCAGCCGGTTTGTCGCGCGACTTCTATGAAGTTGTTGCTTTGTAGGATTTTGCAACGTTTAAAGTCTGCACAACGTCAGGATAGGGCAAAAAGCTCGGCTGGCTGGTTCGTTAAATGCGGATCTTTAAAGAATTGAAGGGCGCTCCCAAGAGCGTGCATAAGGATAGTTTTTTGCTGGTAGAGCACTTCTTGCGTCGCGCAAAGATGGTTGGTTTGGCATGTGCAGGGGCGCTGGTCGCTTTTGCTGCGCCCGCCCATGCGAACACAGCCACAGCTGATGTCGCTGCACCTTTGGAAGATCGGTCCACCAGCCTTTCATCTGGTGATGAGCGTTTCCGTCAATTGTTTTCCAGCTGGGAATCGCTGGACGAGAGCGGGCCTCAGGCGCCTGTCCAACAGCGCCCTAGCGTGGCCATTCCATCCGCAATGCCCCTTAAAATAGCGAAGCTGACCAGCGGCTACGGCATGCGCAATCACCCAGTTTTGGGCCGCCGCCGCAATCACAAGGGCGTCGATCTGGCTGCTCCGACCGGCACACCCATTTACGCCACCGCCGACGGCATGGTCGCCAAAGCGTTTTGGTTCTCAAGTTACGGGCTTTACATTCGCATTGACCACGGTGCGAAGTTAGAAACGCGCTATGCCCATATGTCCAAGCTGGCGGTTGCCGCTGGTGAATATGTCCGCAAGGGTGATATCATTGGTTATGTTGGATCGACAGGGCGTTCGACCGGACCGCATTTGCATTATGAAGTGCGGATTGACGGCGTGGCGGTGAACCCCATTCCTTACATGGTCGAGACAGAGACGCAGAAGCGTTTTGTCATGGCAAATGGCCAAGGTGGACGCGGCGGGCAATAATTGCCGAACAGCACCGTTACATATTGGATAGAGATTTGGGCGCTGGGGTAAAACCTCGGCGCCTTTTTTCATGCGCCAATTCTGCTTGCCTTCTCGTTTTCGCTTGCCCCACAAAGCCGACATAGTAAGCTATGTTCCAACACGAAAACTGAGCGCAAAAGCGCTTCGATTCTGCTCCAAAAGCAGAATACGAATGGGAGAATTTTACGTGAGTATGCACCCGATCACCCATGCGCAAACGCGCGCCGACCAAGCCGCCGTTATCGTTGCGGAAACAGGCGAGCAGATCACTTTTGCTGAGATGGATCAGCAATCGAACCAATTTGCGCACTTGCTGCGTGCACATGGCCTGACGTTAGATGATGCGTTTGGTGTATTGCTAGAAAACCGGATTGAGTATTTTCCGCTGATCTGGGGTTCGCAAAGGGTTGGCACAATGCTTGTGCCGATTTCAACACGGCTGACAGCAAATGAGATCACCTATATTCTCAAAGACAGTCAGGCGAAGTTTCTGATCACTTCTACGAAATACGCTGATGTGCTTGAAGGCATCCGGGCGGATTATCCAGAATTGCCCGTTCTGGTGATGGACGGCGATGGCGATGAAAATTTTGCATCCGCTCTGGCTGCGCAATCGGCTGAGGCTCCTGCAGATCAAATTGCTGGCCTCAATATGCTCTACAGTTCGGGCACAACCGGCAGGCCCAAGGGCATCCGCCCCGCAAGGCCCGCTGATCCTGATCCGAAAATTTCTCCGCCTATGTTGGCGGTCGCGACCTTTGGGGCAGGAATGCCGTCTGATGGCTCCATGGTCTATCTTTCGCCTGCACCCCTTTATCATGCCGCGCCGATTGGTTGGTGCTCTTCTGCGCATCGGCTTGGGGGAACAGTTGTGATGATGCAGCGTTTCACCCCGGAAAGCGCGCTTGAGGCGATTGAGAAATACAAAGTCACCGACAGCCAATGGGTGCCTACGCATTTTGTGCGCATG
>JALZVZ010000273.1 GCA_023299945.1 Altererythrobacter sp.
GCGGTGTTGACCACACGGTGAGTTCACCCGCCTCAACGCCAGCTGCGCTCATTTCGCGCCGGAACAATTTGTCCAATTCACCGCGCGCCGCTTTTTGCATGCGGGCAGGAATTTCTTCGCAGCGTATCTCAAGGAGGAAATCTGACGTGCTCATTGTGACCACTCCGGATACTCTGTCGCCCAGCGCGGGGCTTCTTTCTCCATATGGGCCACGCATGATCCGCGCGCCAAATCGCGGACGCGGGCCATGTAGCTGGCGCGTTCTTGCACGCTGATTACGCCGCGCGCTTGGAGGAGGTTGAACAGGTGGCTGGCTTCGACAGCTTGTTCATAAGCCGCGATGGGAACCTGCGCGCTCAAAGCGTTTTGGCATTCCGCCTCAGCCTTATTGAACAGGTCGAACAGAGCGTCAGTGTCCGCGACTTCGAAGTTCCATTTCGACATCTGCTTTTCATTCTCAAGGAACACGTCGCCGTAGCTGGTGCCCTTCCCGTTAAAGCTGAGGTCGTAGACGCTGTCGACGCCTTGGATATACATGGCGAGGCGTTCAAGGCCATAAGTCAGTTCGCCAGCCACAGGCTTGCAATCAAAGCCGCCCATTTGCTGGAAATAGGTGAACTGCGTGACTTCCATACCGTCGCACCACACTTCCCAGCCAAGGCCCCACGCGCCGAGTGTGGGCGATTCCCAATCATCCTCAACAAAGCGAATGTCGTGTTTCAGCGGGTCGATGCCGATCTGTTTCAGGCTCTCCAAATAGAGTTCCTGAATGTCGCTGGGCGATGGTTTCAAGATCACCTGATATTGGTAATAATGCTGCAAGCGGTTGGGGTTCTCGCCGTAACGCCCATCGGTGGGCCGGCGGCATGGCTGAACGAATGCAGCGTTCCAAGGCTCCGGCCCAAGCGCGCGCAGAGTGGTCGCGGTGTGGAATGTGCCAGCACCCATGCGCATGTCATAGGGCTGTAAAATGACGCATCCTTGCGCGCTCCAGAAATCGTGGAGCGTCAGGATCATATCCTGAAAGGATGTTTTGGGGTCGCGCTGTACGGGCATGCTAGTCATGCCGCGAGGCTTTGGCGCAAGGCGGTGGGAGGGTCAATGCTGCGCCGCACCTAAATCACATCATTCCGCAGGCTCAGCAACGCGGGCGTATTCCTTCGCCAGTGCCACATCCACAGGCGTGCCATTGAGCACGGCATTGCCGGTAAGCCGGTCATAGCGCTGCGGATCGGTGAGATCATTGATGGAAACGCCTGCATGTTCCGCCGCCGTTTGCCAGCTCATCCCTTCGCGGTTGTGGCCCCATCCATGCGGCAGAGAAACGACGCCTTGCATCATATCATCGGTTACCTCGGCGCTGGTTTCAACGGCACCCACGCGGCTTGCGATGGTGACCAGGTCGCCGTGTTCAATCCCGCGCGCTGCTGCGTCGTCAGGGTTGATCATAAGCGTGCAACGATCGGGGCCTTTCACCAGCCGCTTTGAATTGTGCAGCCAGCTATTGTTGGAGCGCACATGCCGCCGCCCGATAAGGCTGAGGGAATGCGCGGGTGTCTCAGCCATGCGCTGGGCAAAGCGGGCGCATTCCTCGATCAATTCATCAGAGGCGGCATTGATCAATTTGTCATCGGTCATGATGCGCTGTGTGATGCAAGGCTTAAGCGGGCCGAGATCCACACCATCATGCTGTGCTTCAACCTCAGCCAAAGACATACCGGCAGGCGATGAGCGCAGCATCCCATCCAATACTTCGCGCGGGGTCGGCAGGTTTGGCATCGCCTCGCCCTTTGCCGCCATAATCGCGCCTGCAAGCTCGGCGGCGATTTCCCAATCGGCTTTCGCGCCCTCTTCCATTTCGAACGCGGGCGCAGAATATGAGCCGAAATTGCGCACGGACAATGGGCCGAAGAAGAATGTGTAGTGGTCCTTCTCCAGCGGACCGCATGGGGGCAGAATGTAATGCGCATGGCGCGTGGTTTCGGTGATGTGCATATCCATCGCCACCATCAAATCGAGGCCCTCTAACGCGCGCTCAGTGGCGCGGCCATCGGGCGCTGACAGCACAGGATTGCCCGCGATCACAAACAGGCTGCGGATGCGCTGCTCATCGTCGCGTGTCAGTTCATCGGCAAAGGCAATTGTGGGGATTTCGCTCATTACGGATGGCAAAGTTCCGCGCGCGGTTTCGACGGTTTTGATGCCGCCCTTACCGACATGGGCGACCAAATCCATCAACGGCTCTGGGAACATTGTGCCCCCTGCCCGGTCTAGATTGCCGGTGGCCATATTGATAATCTGGATCAGCCATTGGTTCAGCCCGCCAAATTCGCACACGGACACGCCCATGCGGCCATATATGGCTGAGGGGCGACCATCATTGAGGTCAGCAGCGAGGCTGCGAATGGTTGCTTCGTCGACGCCGCAATATTCAGCAAGGTCGGCCAGAATAAACCCATCGACCATCGGTTTGATCCGCGTCCAGCTGCTATCCGTGATTTCGGCCAAGCCTTCGCGCAGATCATCACCGCCTGCCAAAATGCATTGCAATATGCCGATCAAAAGCGCGGTATCGCTGCCCGGCTTAATCGGATGCCATGCATCAGCGAGTTTAGCGGTTTCGGTCTGGCGCGGATCGACCACCACTAGCTTGCCGCCGCGCGCTTGCATTTCTTTGACGCGTTTCTTGAAATCAGGGACGGTCCACAGGCTGCCATTGGAGGCAGCCGGATTGCCGCCCAAAATCACAATCAATTGACTGCGATCAATGTCCGGCACCGCGGCTAGGCTGACATGGCCATACATCTGATATTGCACATAATGATGCGGGATTTGATCGAGGGTTGAGGCGGAGAATGTCCCGCGCGCGCCCACCGCTCGCTGTAAATGGCCGGATTGCGTGGAGAGCGCATAATCATGCGCACCGGGATTGCCGCGATAAAATGCAGCCCGAGCGCCGTCGCCTTGCAGTGCCACCAGCTTTTCCGCGATTTCACTGAATGCTGCATCCCAAGACAATGCCTGCCAATTATTACCCACCCGTTTCATAGGGGTCCGCAGGCGGTCGGGATCATCCTGAAGGTCGGCAATGGCGGTGGCTTTGGGACAGATATGCCCGCGGCTGAGCGGATTGTCGGGATTGCCCTTAATCGAGACAACTTTGCGCCCATCCAGCTCCACCAACACCCCGCAATTCGCTTCGCAAATGTGGCATGTGCGTTTGTGAATGGTGGTCATGGTGTCTCTCCAGTGGGTGTTTTTTGCATTCGCTTCATGGCGTGAACCGGCCACGCCGTCCATCTTTCCTTAAACGTATGTCAGCTTGTCCAAACAATTTGTAAGGTTATCTTGACATAGTCAGCGAATCACGACATATAGTCAGGCATACCTTACATAACTAGCAAGGTTCACGACTATGAATAACCGCCTCAAAATATTGCGCGCAGAGCGGGATTGGAGCCAAGCAACATTGGCTGTGCATCTCGACGTGTCGCGCCAGGCTGTGAATGCGATTGAAACCGGCAAGCATGATCCATCCTTGCCCCTCGCCTTTCGCATAGCCCGCCTTTTTGACCTCTCTATCGAGGAAATTTTTCATGACCAAAATTGATGCCACTCATAACCTTTCAGAATCCGCCCCGAGCAGCGTTCTACGCAAGGTTCTAATCACAATCATTGGCGGACTCACAGCCGTATTTTCCATTGCTTTTTTAGCTGGTTATACAGTCGCGGTTACGGAACAAGGCGGATTGAACGCCTATGCCATCGGGACAATCGCTGCTGGTTTGGGGCTAATTGGACTAACCGTTTTCATTTCCTATAAACTATGGCCCAAAGGCACTCATGAGGCAGTTCCCGCTCGAGAAAAAAAGTCACAGCATATACTCTGGGCAGCTGTGGTCATCGGTGTTCTGCTTGGCGGGTATATGGCGGTTGCTAGTGGAGATAATCCAGACGGTGTTTTCTCCAACGAACCTGTAACCGCGTCCTTTGCGGTAATTTCTATCGCAACGTGGCTTATTATTGTGCCGATTATCACTTGGATGTGGTGGCGCACGATTGATGAGCATGAAGCCGACGCTTACCGTGAAGGCGCGCTTGTTTCTGCTCATGTCTACATTTTCCTGGCGCCCACGTGGTGGATGGCTGCCCGCGCCGGATGGGCGCCTCAGCAAGATCCAATGATTGTGCTTGTTATCGTGAGCATCGTCTGGAGCATCGTCTGGCTCTACCGCAAATACGCTTAGGTCTTCGGGCCTTAATCTATTCCCATTCAAACACAATTCACGAAGCACCTTTAAAGGAAACACGTATGCAAACTTTCAAACAAAAATTCAGCCTCGCTCTTGCAGCGACAACCATTTTATTCGCCGCCCCAGCGTGTGCACAAACACAGACGATCCCTGCCCCGGTTGAGACCACACAGGTCGCCGCCGAGGTGGTAGAAGCCGCTGGACCTGCTTTGTGGATGGTGAAGGATGAGGACACCACGATTTATATGTTCGGCACTGTCCATGCCCTGCCTGCTGGGCTGGATTGGTATAAGGGATCAATCAAGGATGCGCTGGCATCATCGGATACGATCGTCACTGAAATCAGCATGGATAAAAGCCTTGCTACCGAAGCAGCAAAGCTGGTGGCGGAAAAGGGGACCTTGCCTGCCGGCACCACTTTGCGCGGGCTTATGACGGCTGAGCAAAAAGCCATTTACGAAGCCGCATTGGCAAAACTGGGCGTACCGGCGATTGCGCTCGACCAGTCAGAGCCGTGGAGTGCGGGCATGACTATGGCGATCCTGCCCCTGCTTCAGCAGGGCTATTCAGCAGAAAACGGTGTGGAGATGGTTCTTCTCGCCAATGCTGAGGGTAAAGAGCGCAAGGCGCTTGAAACACTCGCCTTCCAAATTTCCACCTTCGATAGTCTGCCGCAAGAATCCCAGATGAAGTTCTTGATTGATGCTGCAGAAAGCATTGATGAAATTAAACCACAGCTCGATGCGATGGTCGCGGAATGGATCGTTGGCGATGCGCAAGGCCTTGCAGATTTGATGAATGAAGGCATGGATGATGAAGCCCTTGCCGAAGCTCTTCTCTACAATCGCAATAAAAATTGGGCGGTCTGGATCGATGAACGCATGGATGCCCCCGGCACTGTCTTTATGGCTGTGGGTGCAGCGCATCTTGGCGGCGAGAAGAGCGTTCAGGATTATCTCAAGGGCGCCGGCATCAAGACATACCGTATCCAATGATCCGAAAACTTATGTTGCTGGCCGCGGGATTGTTTCTCGCGGCCTGTCAGCAGCAAAACACACAGGCTATTGGCCAACCCGCCCCTGCCCCGCTTTTGTATGAAATAGCGAGCGCGGATGGCGAGGCACAAGGTTGGCTTTTTGGCACTATTCACGCCCTGCCTGATGGCGTGGAATGGCGGACAGACGCGCTAACGACCGCTAATGCAAAGGCCGATATGCTGATCGTAGAGATCGCCGCGCTTGATGATAGTGCGGCGCTTTCGCGTATCTACACACGGCTTGCGCGCAGCCCCAACCTGCCGCCAATCACTAGCCGGGTTAGCGATGGCAATCGGGCAAGGCTCGATATATTGATTGCGCGCTCTGCCTTTCAAGAGTCTGACTTCGACCGCGTGGAGACTTGGGCAGCCTCCCTCATGCTCGCCCAATTGGCGAATACTGGCGATGCTAAAAACGGTGTGGATCGCGCAATGATCACCATGTTTGAAGGCCGCGAATTGCGCGAATTTGAAGGGGCGCGTGCGCAGCTATCAATCTTTGACCAATTGCCAGAAAGCGAACAACGCGATCTGCTCGACCGTGTGATTGATGATATTGAGCGTGCAGAAGATGATCCCGCCGCTCTGCGCAATGCATGGCT
>JALZVZ010000274.1 GCA_023299945.1 Altererythrobacter sp.
ACCCGCAAGGATGAAGCGGTGGCAAGCAGGGCGCCAGAATAAGAGGCATGAGTGAGAAGGCGCGCGATCTAGCTGCCGGTTTTCGCCGTCTTATCCGCGAAACCGGACCCATTACGCTCGCCCAATTTATGGGGGAGAGCAATGCGCATTATTACAATTTGCGCGATCCGTTAGGCGATCAAGGCGATTTCATAACTGCGCCGGAAATCAGCCAGATGTTTGGCGAGCTGATCGGATTGTGGCTGGCGGATATCTGGACACGCGCGGGCCGGCCTGAGCATGTTCATTATGTCGAGCTTGGGCCTGGCCGCGGGACGTTGGCGCTGGATGCTTTGCGGGCGATGGCAGCGCATGGCTTGCACCTGCAAGTGCATTTGGTGGAAGCCTCATCCGCTTTGCGCGCAGTTCAAGCAAAAGCGTTGCCGGATGCGGTCCACCATATTGACGCCAGCACTTTGCCCGATGACGGGCCGCTGTTGATCGTAGCCAATGAGTTTTTCGATGCCTTGGCGATCCACCAATTGCTCAAGACCGAAAATGGTTGGCGCGAGCGGATGATCGGATTGGAGGAAGACGCATTTGCCTTTGTTGCAGGCGACCGGCCAATGGATGATGCTGTCCCCGATGAATGGGCAGATGCAAAGGATGGCACTTTGATCGAAACCTGTCCGGCAGCCGCCGCAATTATGTCAGAGCTGGCGGACAGGCTCGCGGCGCAAGGCGGGGCGAGCTTGGTAATTGATTACGGCTATGAAAAGCTTGGGGCAGGCTCCACCTTTCAAGCGATTGCAGGCCATCAAAAGGTCGATCCTCTGGCCGCGCCCGGCGCTGCGGATTTAACCGCACATGTGGATTTTGGCGCCTTGGCCGATGTGGCGCGGCGGCAGGGCGCGAGAGTTTTGGGCACGGCCACACAAGGCGCCTGGCTGAAGGCGATGGGGATTGACCTGCGCGCGCAGGCATTGGGAAAAGGATCGCCTGAAGGCGGAGAAAAAATCGCGCGGCAACGTGCGCGTTTGGTCGATGACAGCCAGATGGGCGCGCTTTTCAAAGTGCTCGGATTGGCATCGCCTGATTGGCCGCCTGGCGCTGGGTTTTAGAGCCCTAACTCTGCTGCCAATTGTGCCGCCGCATCTTTGGGGCTCAATTTGCCTTCGCCCTCGCGGTCGACCGAAAAATTGGCCTCGCGCATCGCATTCACATTGATCGCGCCGACCAACGGCTTGAGCGCCGCCACCAGCGCTGCATCTTGAGAGGCTTCAGGGCTGATCATGACCAGCGCATCATAGCTGGGAAGGGCCTCTTTCGGGTCAGCCAAAACAACCAACCGATCCGCCGCAATGCGGCCATCAGAGGTATAGGCGCTGATCACATCCGCCTCGCCCGATTGCAGTGCATTATACATGAAGGTCGGAGAAAAATTGCGCTGTCCTTCAAAGCGGAACCCATAGGCATTGCGCACGGCTATCCATTCGGGTCGTTCAAAGAATTCAGGATCGCCGCCAACCGTCAATTGCGGTGCGGCTCTGGCCAAATCATCCAGCGTTGCAATGCCGAGCGCGGCGGCACGGTCCTCTCGCATGGCAAAGGCGTATGCGTTTTCAAACCCAAGCTTGCCCAGCACCATTGCGCCCGAATTTTCTGTCTCCCAGCGCACAATCTCATCATACATGGCATCGCGCCCGGGATTGTCGCTGCGTTTTAATTGGTTGGTCCAGATTGTGCCGGTGTAATCAATCGAGATATCCAGATCATTGCTGGCGATCGCATTATGGACGACGGCGCTGCCCAGACCATCGCGATATTCCACTGCATATCCCGCCGCTTCCAACTTGCTGCCGATTAGCCGCGCGAGGATATATTGCTCTGAAAATTGCTTTGCGCCGATGACAATGCGGGTCTCTTGATTGCCGCCAAATTGCACAAACAAAGCCGCGATAATCCCAAGGGCAACCGCGCCCACTCCGGCCAAGGACAACCCTGCTCGGCGCAATAGCAATCCGCGTTCAATCAGACCCAGCAGCGCATCTGTGATCAGCGCCAATGCCGCCGATGCCGCGCAGCCCGCCAGAACCAGCACCCAATTTTGCGTCTGCAATCCAGCAAAGATCGGATCACCAAGGCTGGGCTGACCAATCGTGGTGGCAAGCGTCGCAGCCCCAATTGTCCATACCGCTGCTGTGCGAATGCCTGCCATGATAAAAGGGGCGGAAAGCGGAGCCTCCACCAGCCGCAATTTCTGTGCGGGCGTCATGCCCACACCGTCCGCGGCTTCCAATACGCCGGGGTCGAGATTGGCCTGCGCTGTGATTGCATTGCGCAAAATCGGCAGCAAAGCATAGAGCGATAGCGCCAGCAGTGCGGGCAGAAAGCCGAGCGTGGGCAGGCCTTCACCAAACACCGCGCGCAAGCTCAGCAGGATCGGGAAGAACAACGCCAATAGAGCCAATGCGGGGATGGTTTGGACAAGGCTAGCAAAGCCCAACGCAGCCTTGGAAACAGTTGGCGAACGGCTGGCCCACACCGCCAATGGCAAAGCCACGGCAATGCCCAAGCCAATCGCGCTTGCCGAGAGCAGCACATGGGCGGCGAGCTGATCGCCCAGCCCAAACAATGCCTCCCAAAACCCGCTCATACTTTCATCTTCGCAAGTCTTGCTGCTTGATCACGCGGCACGGCAACCAAGCCTTGCGCGATATCGCCGCCCTTGCCCGCGAGCAAAGCCGCAGGGCTCTCATCGGCCACAATCGCGCCAGCATCCATCACCAAAACGCGGTCGGCCAGCAGCAAAGCCTCCGCCATATCATGCGTGACCATAATCGTGGTGAGGCCAAGGCGCTCATGCAAAGCGCGCACCCGGTCGCCCAAGGCATTGCGAGTGATCGGATCGAGCGCGCCAAACGGTTCGTCCATCAGCAATAGCTGCGGGTCATTCGCCAAAGCGCGCGCCACGCCAATACGCTGACGCTGACCGCCAGACAATTCATCGGGCATGCGGCTGGCCATATCGGCCTCCAGCTCCACCAGATCGAGCAATTCTGCAATGCGCGCAGCGGCCAAATGCTCGCCATGCAAGCGCGGCCCAATGGCGATATTTTCCGCCACATTCATATGCGGGAAAAGCCCTATCCCTTGAAAGACATAGCCGATCCGGCGGCGCAAAGCGGGCGGAGGAAGCTCGGTCACATCTTCGCCGGACATTAAAACCCGTCCGCCGCTCGGCTCAACCAAAGCATTGACCATTTTTAGCAGGGTCGATTTGCCTGATCCCGACGCGCCCACCAGCGCGACAAAGCTTCGCTGCGCGATCACGCAATCCACTCCGCCAACGGCAACCACTTTACCGTAATGGCGCTTGGCCGCCTCAAAGGAGACCATGGGAGCGGCGAAATCGGGAGAGGCGGTGATGCTGCTAGCCCTCATCCTCGGGCGGCAGGTATGTGACTTGGCGCAGATCGATGCTCTTGCCCGCATCGCTGACCGGTTGCAT
>JALZVZ010000275.1 GCA_023299945.1 Altererythrobacter sp.
GATATTCGGCCACTTCACGGGCGCGCTGCTCGTTTTCAACCACAGTCATCTGATCGCCAGCCGATGGCACACCGCCAAGACCGAGGACTTCGACCGGCATAGATGGGCCAGCTTCTTTGATCTGCTTGCCTTGATCGTTGACTATCGCGCGAACCTTGCCGCTTTGCGTGCCGACAACGAATGTATCGCCGCGTTTCAGCGTGCCGCGCGTTACCAGCACAGTGGCAACAGGGCCGCGGCCCTTGTCCAGCTGAGCTTCGATCACGGTCGCTTCTGCATCACGGTCAGGGCGCGCTTTCAATTCAAGCAATTCGGCTTGGTTAGCGATTTTTTCCAGCAATGTGTCGAGGCCTGTGCCCTTGAGCGCAGAGACTTCCACATCCTGCACATCGCCTGACATGGCCTCAACGACAACTTCATGCTCAAGCAAGCGGGTGCGGATATTGTCCGCATTGGCCGCTTCCTTGTCGATTTTGTTGATCGCCACAATCATCGGTGCGCCCGATGCTTTGGTGTGCTTAATCGCCTCAATCGTTTGCGGCATGATCCCATCATCGGCGGCCACAACCAGCACAACGATATCGGTCACATTCGCGCCGCGTTGACGCATTTCGGTAAAGGCTGCGTGGCCCGGCGTATCGAGGAAGGTGATCTTTTGCTTGTCCTTCGTCGTCACCTGATAGCTGCCGATGTGCTGAGTGATGCCGCCGGCCTCGCCCTTGGTTACATTGGTGCCGCGTAGCGCGTCGAGCAGGCTGGTTTTGCCGTGATCGACATGGCCCATGATGGTGACAACCGGTGGACGCGGTTTCTTCGTTTCTTCTGCATCGCTGTCTTGTTCTGCGATAATGTCGACATCGCTTTCAGAAACGCGTTGGATATTGTGGCCAAATTCCTCGACCAGCAATTCGGCGGTGTCGGCGTCGATGGTCTGGTTGACCGTCACCATCATATCAAGGTTGAACAAGGCTTTCACCAGTTCAGCGCCTTTTTCGCCCATCCGCTTGGCCAGTTCGCCAACGGTGATCGCCTCAGGCACGACAACATCGCGCACTTGTTTCTCACGCGGCTTGGACGGTCCGCCCTGTGCACGGCGTTCTTTTTCGCGCGCACGTTTCAACGCAGCGAGTGAGCGGGCACGGCGGCCCTCATCCTCGTTGAGCGCTTTGGAAACTGTCAGTTTGCCTGAACGGCGCTTGTCTACCCCGCCGCCAGCGGTGCGTTTTTCTTCTTTCTTTTTCTTGTCTGGACGCTTTGGCTCAGGCCGAGCGATCGGAGTGAATTTGCGCGCGGTTGGAGTAGGTGTGGGCTTAGCATCTGCTTTGGCCTCGCCTTCAGCGGCTGTATCTGCTGGCGCTGCTGCGGCTTGCTCAGCATCCGCTTTTGCCGCAGCCTCTGCCTCGATTTTCGCATTGGCTTCTGCTTCTTGCGCAGCGGCCTCTTCGGTTTTCTTGTCAGAAGCGCGTTTCTTCGCATCTTCGACCGCAGTTTTGGCGGCGACATCTTCGCGTTTGCGGCTTTGCTCGCCCTGACGCAGGCGATCTTCCTCCGCCTCGCGCTGCATGCGCGCGACACGCTCTTGCGGCGTTTCATCAGAGGCAGCCGGCTTCTTAGGCGGAGCAGGCGTTGACGCAGGTTCGGGTGCAGGTTCGGGCGCAACAGCCACTGGCTCAGGCGCGGCAACCACCGGCTCAGGCGCAGCAGCTGGGGCTTCACCTGGCTTGGTGAGCTTGCGGCGACGCTTTACCTCGACCGCCACCTTATTGGTGCGGCCGTGGCTGAAGGTCTGCTTGACCTCGCCAGCATCCACAGCCTTTTTCAGGCCGAGTGGTTTACGGGCAGGTTTTTTCTCTTCGTCGCTCATCTAGCTTACTGTTCCTTCAAACATTCTATTCGTCATCTGGCTATTCATTCTTCAGCGGCGCCCGCCAATTGCTGCGCCCCATCTTCATTCTTAGCCTGTTCATTCTCGGCATCTTGTGGTCCGGCGAAATGCTGTAGACGCGCAATTGCCAATGCAATGCGTTCAGCCCCTCCCCGATTGATCAGCGCCAAATGGACGACGTTCTCACGGCCCAATGCCACAGACAGAGCCGCGCGGTCCAGTGGCAAGACTGTGCCGCGTTCGCCGCTGCCCTCTATTTCGCGCCCAACGCGCCATGCCTGATCAAGTTTTTTGCGCCCGTCCTGGCTGGAATCCACGGCATGCAGAAGCAATTCTGCGCGCCCTTTGCGTAATTGATCCTCGATCTTGGCCGTGCCGAGCACGACGTGCCCAGCGCGCTTTGCCAGACCTAGGCCGTCTTTGAAGGCGCCCTCTAATGCGCTCGCAATCAGCGCAGGCAAATCGTCAGGCACATCAATCGCGCCGCTTTTGAAAGCACGCGCTAGCGCCCCTTTGAGGTGTCCCTTTGCCATAGCCGTTTCAAGCTCTGCTCGCGGGACGCCCAGCCAAGCGCCGCGTCCGGGCGCCTTTGCCTGGGCGTCGGGCAGGATTGTGCAGCGGCCATCGGCATCCTCAGGGGAAATTGCTAGCCGCACGAGCGTATCGCGCGAACCTACCTCCCCAGAGAGGATACACTTGCGCTCTGGCTGAACCTTTCGGTCCTGCCGCGGCGCGTCAGCGATGTCGGAACTTACGCTCTCATTGGTCGGAGTCCGCATGGGCGGCCTCCTGATTGTCAGCCGCATCAGCATCAGGTGCTGGTGCAGGGGTTTCTTTCGCAGTCGCTTCAGGTTCATCATCGAACCAATGCGCACGCGCGGCCATGATGACTTCATTGCCCTGTTCTTCTGTCAGGCCAAATTCGCCCAGAACGCCGCCCTTATCCTGCTCACGCGGGGCAGGCTTTTTCATTGGCGGTCCATCAGTGTTCTGACGGCGGCGCGGTGCTTCGCGCTTCTTCGCGATCAGCTCGTCGGTTGCCAGATCGGCCAGATCATCCAAAGTTTTGATCCCAGCCTTGCCCAATACCAGCAACATCCGCTCGGACAGATGCGGCATGTCGGCAATCGCGTCTTCTACGCCAATTTCGCGGCGTGCTTCACGGAAGGTCGCCTCTTGGCGCTCCAAGGCTTCGGTTGCACGGCTTTGCAGTTCCTCAGCGAGGTCATCGTCAAAGCCTTCAATCGCGGCGAGTTCCGCCATATCAACATAGGCGACTTCTTCGAGTTCAGCGAAACCTTCTGCAACCAGAAGCTGCGACAATGTTTCATCAACATCAAGCTCGGTTTCGAACATTTTGGACCGTTCAGCGAATTCCTTGGAGCGTTTTTCTGACGCTTCTTCCTCGGTCATAATGTCAATTTGGTGACCCGTCAGCTGGCTGGCGAGACGCACGTTTTGACCGCGGCGGCCAATGGCCAGGCTCAGCTGATCATCGGGTACAACCACTTCGATGCGGCCCTCTTCCTCGTCAAGAACAACGCGGGCAACGGTTGCCGGCTGAAGCGCGTTGACCACGAAGGTCGCTGTGTCTTCAGACCAAGGGATAATGTCGATCTTCTCGCCCTGCAGTTCCTGCACGACGGCCTGAACGCGGCTACCCTTCATACCAACACAGGCGCCAACCGGATCGATTGAGCTGTCATGGCTGATGACGCCGATTTTCGCGCGGCTGCCCGGATCGCGAGCTGAGGCTTTGATCTCAATAATGCCGTCATAAATTTCGGGCACTTCTTGCGCGAACAATTTGCGCATGAAATCAGGATGAGCGCGGGTCAGGAAGATTTGCGGACCGCGATTATTGCGCTCCACCTTGCTGATCAATGCGCGAACACGTTCGCCGACACGGGCCGCTTCACGCGGGATTTGCTGATCGCGGCGGATCACACCCTCGGCGCGGCCAAGGTTGACGATCACATGGCCAAATTCAACCGACTTAATGACGCCGGTGATGACTTCATTGGCGCGATCTTTGAATTCTTCGAACTGACGCTCGCGCTCTGCATCGCGGACCTTTTGGAAGATCACTTGCTTGGCCGATTGCGCATCAATGCGGCCCAGATCAACGGCGGGCAGCGGATCAACGATGAAATCACCGACTGACGCGCCCTCTTCCAATTTTTCAGCGGCCTTCAAATCGACTTGCTTGAAGTAATCTTCGACCTCTTCGACAACTTCAACAACGCGCCACAGACGCAGATCGCCGGTTTGCGGGTCAAGTTTTGCACGAATGTCATTTTCTGCGCCGTAACGGTTGCGAGCAGATTTCTGGATCGCTTCTTCCATCGCTTCGATAACGACCGATTTGTCGATCATCTTTTCCGAAGCAACAGCGGTCGCGATTGCAAGCAGTTCAGCTTTATTGGCGGACATTGCAGTGGCCATATGGATTAAGCCTTCTCTTCTTCGTTTGGAGTGTTCGTGTCTTCAATAATATCGTCTACGCCCGACGTATCGATCGGCTTTGTCGCTGCGATTAGCGCATCGGTTAGCACAAGCTTAGCCGTGCGGACTTCTTCAAGCGGCAGACTGCCAATATCGCCCGATTTGCTGTCGGTGATAGAAATCAGGCCGTCCTCTATGCCGTGCAAAGGGCCTTTGTAAACGCGGCGTGCGCCTTTGCCCTCTGCGCCAGAACCGTCTGTCGCATAGCCTTTGACCATGACGATGCGCGCAACGTGACCCGCCCATTTGGCGAAATCCTTTGCGCGGGTCAGTGGGCGGTCAATGCCGGGCGATGACACTTCGAGGTGATAGGCGCTGGGGATCAAATCCTCACCGGCCTCCTCGGCTGCATCAATCGCCTCAGATACAGCGCGAGACAGCGCAGCGCATTGCTCGATAATAAGCTGCCCGGTAGACGGGTCTTCCGCCATGATTTGCAGCGCATCGGCGCTCTTTTTCTCTTCTGCACCCGCCTCTGATTGCGTCATCTTTACGCGCACAAGATCAAAACCGAGGGCTTTGGCCTCCGGCTCAATAATCTGGATAAGGCGGGTTAGATCTTGCATTACGTTCCTGGCTTTAAGACCGCGTGAGACCAATGGCGTTTCGTGCCGGCCCCTTGCGGCGCCAGCCCCTTCAAAGTCTCAACGATGTCGGGATATGGGGCGTGGTTAGGCCCCAGCCTGCAATAAAGCAAGTGAATTTGGCAATTCTATGCACCAGCCTGGAATGCGGCTTATTTTCGGGTGCCTAGTCCCCGTTCACCCATTTGCGAGCAAATTCGGTCAACTCTTGTTTTTCGAGCTTGTCGATGGCTTCATACGATTGGCGAAGCGCTATCAACTGACCATCGCGGATCTCTTCATCGAAGCGCAGACCGCATGCCTTATGACTGCGCCAGACAATTGTACCGAAGGCCTCAATGCCTTGAGCAAACAGAAAGGCGCACTCGCCAGCATGGGGAGGATCGCTCAATTCAATCCGCGCCCCAGTTTTGGAAATGTCGGTGAGTAAGCATTGCTTTGCCCCGCCGACAAGATCGAGTTTCGCCCGAAGTTCAGTGCGTAAACGGCTTTTCTCACGCCGACCAATATTTGCGATCATCTTTGCCATGGAGGCAAGGTTTCGCAGCCCCCGTGCAATATTTGGTGATCGCTCGCTTAGGGGTTTACCCCACTACAGTTGCTGCCACCCACATCTGGCATTTGCCCATAATCACGGCGCTGGCCGTCGGTAAAGAATGCCTCCCAAATCACGCCATCAGGATCCTGGGTCCAGCTTTAGCCGCTTGGCAATATCACCCGCGGCAGGCCAGAAGGCCCAGCTTGTACCAGCAGTCGGAACACCTCCAGCCGGCTTTCTTGCCCTAAAGCAGAAAGGGAAGCGAGTGCGGATATGTGATCAACTCGCTTCGTTTCCATATTTCTAGAATTATGGAATTAATCAATGATAGTTAAGGGAGCACCTGAGCGCCCCGCTTCAAGTCCAACTAATTACAGAAACGTTCGACCTGCCGATCTAGCTCGTCAATCCGAATGGCATCGCGATCGATGGTCTCATTCTCAACCGCACGGTCCCATGCCTCTGCAGCCGCCGCGCTGTACCTTTCGCATTGTTCCGCGCGAACCTCAGCTTTGGAATCGGCCATCGATTCATTGATGCTCTTGCCGTCCAGTGACGCCATTTCCTGATCCATCATATTATCGACATTGCGGGGTGCAGAAACCGAATAGGCCACCGTGGCTGCGATAAACGCAACGCCTATAATACCGATAATACCCTTGCCCAAATCCATCGCAATTGCTCCTTAAAATTCATCAGGAACCTAGGGAGATATGGTAAAATTTTGACTAATCGCTGGATTCAATCAGGCCATGCTTCTTGATGCAATGCCGCAATTGATCATAACTTAGCCCCAATGCTTTGGCGGTTTGGCGCTGGTTCCAGCGGTGCTTACCCAAGGCATGTTCGACAATCGCGCGCTCATGCGCATCGACCGCGCCGCGCAAATCATCCACCGTATCGAGCTGGGAAGATGAATTGGGATCAGCGGCTATCGCGGTAGGCTGATCAACAACAGGCGCAGTCTTGCGGTGGGCGGGCGTGAACGGCTTCCACGGGCTATCAAACGGATCAAATTGGACATGGGCGATCGGCTCTGCCCAATTGTCCCACCGGTATACCGCGCGCTCCACCACATTGCGCAGCTCGCGCACATTGCCCGGCCAGGCGTATTTATCGAGCTGCTCGACGACATGGCCCGCAAAACCGGGCCACGCCTCCCATTCCAGCTCTGACCCCATGCGCCGCCCAAAATATTCCGCCAAAACCCCGACATCGCCTTCACGCACGCGCAAAGGAGGAAGCGTAATCACTTCAAAGCTGAGACGGTCGAGCAAATCAGCACGGAAATCGCCCGACTTTGCCAGCGCGGGCAAATCCTCATTTGTCGCTGCGACAATGCGCACATCGACCTGAATGGGCCGCGAGGAACCGATGCGCGTCACCTCGCCATATTCAACCGCGCGCAGCAGGCGCTCTTGCGCGCCCATCGACAAAGTGCCCAGTTCGTCGAGAAATAACGTGCCCTTGTCGGCTTCTTCAAACCTTCCCACACGGGTTTTGGTAGCGCCCGTGAAAGCGCCCGCTTCATGACCGAACAATTCAGCCTCGATCAGCGTTTCGGGCAATGCCGCACAATTCATGGTGACCAGCGGCTCACCCCAACGCGCAGAAAGACGGTGCAAACGTTCAGCGATCAATTCCTTGCCCGTGCCGCGCTCGCCGATCACCAGCACAGGGCGGCTCATGGGGGCAGCGCGAGAGGCGCGCTCTACCGCATCGAGAAAGGCCCCAGACTGGCCAACAAACTGACTGCTTCGCTCCATTTACCAACCTATAGTGAATTTTCCCAATGTTTGGCAATAGTTTCCAATCACCCTTTTTGAGAAATCCTATTACCATCTGAATTTGCTGTATTTTTCGAGTTTGGCACACCGCTTGCTATACCATGAACAACAGTCACGGAGATTTGATCATGGACAATAACAGCTTCTTTCAGACCAAATTGGGTCAGGCATCAATTGCCAGCGTTGCTGCAATGGTTCTGTTCGTTGCCTTGTCGACACAAATGCATGTTGAGCCAGTGATGGCTGCGACAATCGCTGGCAATGCAGTTGAGATCGCATGAGCAAACCAACCAAACCTACTGATCTGAAAAAGACTACGCCCGATACCTCTTCCCTCGGGCCGGAGCGCACCACTTCCCCCACTGGTGCATCTACTGGCGCTGACTCCAGTCTCAGCCCCGAAAGTAGCGATGCTTCGGCCCACCCCTCTTCCTCTGCGGCAAGTCGCAATCAGCTAAGGCGGCTCGATCAAGAGGTTGATCGTTTGCGCCGCAGCCCTACACCTACCCAAACCCGTGCTAACACAAGCACCAATACGGCCAATAATTACGGAGTAGCCTTTATGGGCATTTTCAGCCGCACGCGTGACATTATCGCTGCCAATTTCAACGACATGCTGGATTCCTCCGATGATCCATCCAAGATGATCCGCATGATCATCCTAGAGATGGAGGAAACATTGGTCGAAGTGCGCGCCAGCGCGGCCCGCACCATTGCCGATCAAAAGGAAATGCATCGTCACACGGTAAAGCTGGACCGCCTGCAAGCCGATTGGGGCGAGAAAGCAGCCCTTGCTCTATCGAAAGACCGCGAAGATCTAGCCCGCGCCGCTTTGGTGGAGAAGAAAAAATCCAGTGATATGGGCGATCAGCTCAAAGAAGAAATCGCCGTTCTGGATGATGCTTTGCGCGCTTATGAAGAAGACATTCAAAAGCTTCAGCACCGTCTGCGCGAGGCCCGTAGCCGCCAAACGCAAATCGCAGCACGCCTCGAAAGCGCAGAGAACCGGGTCAAATTGCGCAGCTTGATGAGCACAGAGCGCACCGATGAGGCCCTGTCGAAATTCGATCAGATGGAACGCCGCGTCGATTTTGCCGAAGGCCGCGCCGATGCAATGGGCATGGATGCAGCAGGCAAGCCATCGCTCGCCGATGAAATCGCCGCGCTAGAAGGCGCCGATGCAATCGATGATGAGCTGGAAGCTATGAAAAAAGCGCTCAGTCATCCCGACGGAAAGAAGGGGGTGTAAGTCATGCCTATTGAAGCTGTAT
>JALZVZ010000276.1 GCA_023299945.1 Altererythrobacter sp.
TGCAGAGGGCTGCGATAAATTCTGCACCTATTGCGTTGTGCCCTATACGCGCGGCGCGGAAATCTCTCGGCCCTACAGCGATCTGGTCGCCGAGGCGCAGATTTTGGTCGAGGCGGGCGCACGCGAGATTACCTTGCTGGGGCAGAATGTGTCCGCATGGTCGGGTGAGGATGATAAGGGCAACACAATTGGCCTCGCTGGCCTGATCCGCACGCTTGCAAAAGTCGATGGATTGGCGCGGCTGCGCTACACCACATCGCACCCTGCCGATATGGATGACGCGCTGATCGCAGCCCACGGCGAAGTGGACAAACTCATGCCCTATTTGCACTTGCCCGTGCAGGCAGGCAGCGACCGCGTATTGAAAGCGATGAACCGCAGCCACACAGCGGAAAGCTATCTGCGGCTGCTGGAACGCTTCCGCGCAGCGCGCCCTGATCTCGCATTGTCAGGCGATTTTATCGTCGGCTTCCCCGGCGAGACAGATGCCGAGTTTCAAGAGACTTTGGCGATCGTCGATGAGGTGCGGTACGCGCAGGCCTACAGCTTCAAATATTCCCCGCGCCCCGGCACGCCCGCTGCAACGATGGAGGGCCAAGTCCCCGTCGAAGTGATGGACGAACGGCTGGCGCGCTTGCAATCGGCTTTGTCACGCGATCAGCTCGCGTTTAATCAGGCGAGTGCGGGCAAAACCTGCGATGTGCTGGTGGAGCGCAAGGGCAAGCTGGAGGGCCAATGGCTCGGCAAATCGCCATGGCTGCAATCGGTTTGGTTTGAGGCAGACGCAAAAATTGGCGACATGCTGAGCGTCGATATTCTCGAAGGCCGGCCCAGTTCGTTGGCTGGGAAATTGCGCGAAACTGTCACGGTTGGGTGACACTGCGCGCCCATCAAACAATTCGCTAGCTTGTCATGTGCGTTCAGCGGCTTACATTTGTGGCTGAAACGCTAATGAAAGGCGCCAATGCCCAATAAGAAGTCCGCACCCAAACATGCTGCACCTGCGCAAGAGGCAGACAGCCGCCGCGCTCAAACAGAGGTGGCGTTTGAGGATACCGCATTGCTTAGCGCATTGTTTGGGCAATTTGATGCCAATCTGGTGCAGGTCGAAAGCCGCTTAGGCGTCACGATCCATGCGCGCGGAAACGCGGTGATGGTTGAAGGGCCAGCCGATAGCGTGGGGCGCGCTGGCGAGGTGCTGCGCACCATGTATGACCGCCTTGCCAAGGGGCACGAGCTGGACTCAGGCGCGATTGATGCGCTGGTCACTATGTCGAATGAGCCGGTGCTGGAGGGCATTATCTCAGGCGATAGCAAAGCGCCGCCGGTAATGATCCGCACACGCCGCAAAACCATTGTGCCGCGCTCTGCCGGGCAAATTCCCTATATGCAGCAGCTTGCCCATGATGAGCTGATTTTCGCGCTGGGCCCAGCAGGCACGGGCAAGACCTATCTCGCCGTTGCGCAGGCCGTTAGCCAGCTGATTACCGGCAGCGTTCAGCGCCTTATCCTGTCGCGTCCAGCGGTGGAGGCTGGCGAGCGGCTCGGCTTTCTGCCCGGTGATATGAAGGAAAAGGTCGATCCTTATCTGCGCCCGATTTACGATGCGCTGTATGATTGCATGCCGCCTGAACAGGTCGAGCGCCGGATCGCCAGCGGCGAGATTGAAATCGCACCGATTGCCTTCATGCGCGGGCGCACTTTAGCGGACGCGTTTGTGATTCTGGATGAGGCGCAAAACACGACGCGCGAACAGATGAAAATGTTCCTCACCCGCTTTGGCCAGAACAGCCGCATGGTGGTGTGCGGCGACCCGCGTCAGGTTGATATTCCCGGAGGTGACAGGATGTCTGGGCTGGCTGATGCGGTGGACCGGCTGGAAGGGCTAGAGGGGATTGCTGTCTCGCGCTTTACTGCCGCCGATATTGTGCGTCACCCGATCGTTGGGCGCATTGTGGAGGCCTATGAGGGGCCAGATGCCTAGGTGAACCTCGATATCGACATTGAAGGCTGGCCCGAAGCGGGTTTGGATACATTGGCGCAGGCTTGCGCAGGGGCAGCGGCGAACTGCGCGCCAGAGCTGGGAAATACCCGCCTCCACGCCAGTATAATGTTCACTTCCGATGGCGAAGTGCATGCGCTGAATAAGGAATGGCGCGAGCGCGATAAGCCCACCAATGTGCTCAGCTTTCCCATGCTGACCCGCGCAGAATTGCTTGCGCTAGCCACGGATGGTCCGCCCGAATTGTTAGGCGATCTGGCTTTGGCCTATGAAACTTGCGCGCGTGAATCCGCTGAGAAAAACATCAGCGTAGCCGATCATACAGCCCATCTCATTATCCATGGATTGCTCCATCTCGCCGGTCACGATCACGAGACATCAGACGCAGATGCGGAAAAGATGGAGAGCTTAGAGGTGCAAATACTTGCAAAAATGGGCATCGCAGACCCATATAACGATGCAAACGCGTAAATAGGAGCGTAACACCAAGGGCATGCCCGACAATTCATCTTCAAAAGCCTCAGCGGCCAAACCCCCAGCCCCAAAAACGGAGCCTGACAGTAGCAGCGGGCTGATCGCTTCAATTCGCAAATTCCTGCGCTTGGATGATGGTGACCGCTCTTTGCGCGAACAGTTAGAAGACGCGATTGATGAGCATGAAGATGTCGCTGAAGGCGAGCCTCAAATCGAGGACAAAGAAGGGGATCTATCGACAGTAGAGCGCCAGATGCTGCGTAATCTGCTGCATTTTAGCGAGCATGACGCCGATGATGTCGCCGTGCCGCGCGGTGAAATTGTCGCCATGCCGGTCAGTGCGA
>JALZVZ010000277.1 GCA_023299945.1 Altererythrobacter sp.
TCACTTACAGGTTTTACCCCGCCATCTCGGCGCACTGGCAGGCCCGCATCATCCAATTCACGGCTATGAATATTGGTCGCCAAAACAGCGCCAAATTCTGCGCGCTTCGCTTCACGTGAAGCAAGCCACTGGGCACGTTCTTCGCCGACACATTCTGCTTCTACGCCCAATCCCGTCAGGCGAGTGGAGGCATTGTTCGCCCGCAATCGCAGGCGATATTCAGCCCGCGAAGTCAGCATTCGGTACGGCTCTGACACGCCTTGCAGGGTCAAATCATCAACCATCACCGCAATATAAGAATTGGCGCGGTCGAGCATCGGCGGTGATTTGCCAAGGATAGATCCAGCTGCATTCAAGCCCGCCACCAAACCTTGGGCCGCCGCTTCTTCATAACCGGTCGTGCCGTTAATTTGTCCTGCACAATAGAGGCCGGGAATGGCGCGAAGCTGCAAATCAGCAGTCAGCGCACGCGGATCAATATGATAATATTCAACTGCATAGCCCGGCACTTCCATCGTGACATTACCCAACCCCGGCATCGCGCGCAGCATGGTCAATTGCGTATCGACCGGCAGCGAAGTGCTAATCCCATTGGGATAAACGAAATGGGTGTTCAAACCCTCTGGTTCCAGGAAAACCTGATGGCCATCGCGGTCGCCAAAGCGGTGGATCTTATCCTCAATCGACGGGCAATAACGCGGGCCAGCTGCATCAATCGCGCCAGAGAACAGCGGTGACCGATGCAAATTCGCGCGGATTGCATCATGTGCAGCCTCAGTTGTGCGGGTAATCGCGCAGAAAATCGAAGGGTTGGCGCGCCCAGTCGTCATGGCTGACATGGTCCAATGTTCATTATCGGAAGGCTGCTCTTCCAGACACGACCAATCAATCGTGCGGCCATCCAGACGCGGCGGAGTGCCAGTCTTTAAACGTGCCATAGGCAGGTCGGCCCCGCGCAATTGGTCGGCCAAGCGATATGCTGCATTTTCGCCTATGCGCCCGCCTTCGAATTTTTCTTCACCGCGGAAAAGCACACCGCCCAGGAATGTACCTGTGCAAAGGATGACGGCTTGTGCCGACAAGATTGTACCATCCGCCAATTCCAGACCAGCAACCCGTTGTGCTTCCATGACCAAAGCAGCGGCCTCGCCTTGGATCAATTCCAAATTGGACTGAGCTTTGACGATTTTCTGCACTTCAGCTTTGAATAAAACGCGGTCCGCTTGAACTCTCGGCCCCCAAACTGCGCTGCCTTTTGAGCGGTTGAGCATGCGGTAATGGATCGCACCTGCATCGGCTGCGCGCCCAATCACTCCATCGAGGGCATCCACTTCGCAAACCAAATGGCCCTTGCCGAGGCCACCAATCGCTGGGTTGCAGCTCATCGCGCCAACGGCTTCCAAATCAAAACTGACAAGGCCGACACGAAGCGTGGTTCCAGCGCCCATGCGTGCAGCAGCGCAAGCCGCCTCAACACCGGCGTGGCCTCCCCCAACGATGAGGATGTCAAATTGATTGGATGTGTTTGTCATGATTGACCGAGCGATAGACGCAGGGGCGATGTGGGTCAAAGTGGATTTACAGCGAGTTTGATTGGGAGTGTTCCACGTGAAACATTATTTGCCGATACAAAAGCGCCCAAACAAAGTATCAAGCATATCCTCGGTCGTGGCGCGTCCGATCAGCCGATCAAACGCCACGCGGGCATTGCGCAATTCTTCCGCGATCAGCAGGGGATCACTCAAAGCGGCGGCCCCCGAGACAGCCTGCTGCGCTGCATCAACCAATGCATGTTGGCGCGCATTCAGTGCCGCCTCGCCCGGTTTTGGCAAAGACATCTTCGCCCGATCAATCAAAGCGGACTTCAATGCGTGCATGCCCTCGCCCGTTTTTGCAGAAATGATCGCTCTGGGATGGGTTTTATCAACTAACGCAGGATTGTCGCATTGCGCTTGCACTTCCCAAGCGCCCTGTGGACCCTCTCCCTGTTCACCAAGCCAAAGCACCAAATCGGCACGGATCAATTGCGCTTCAGCACGCGCAATGCCTTCGGCCTCCACACTATCATCGGTTGCCGCTCGCAGGCCTGCTGTATCAACCAGGGTGAACGGAGCACCGCCCATGGCGACAGAACGCTCGATTACGTCACGGGTCGTGCCTGCAGTGGGAGAAGTGATCGCAGCATTACTATCAAGGAGCGCGTTAAACAGCGTCGATTTGCCGGCATTGGGAGGCCCAGCCAGAACCACGCGGTATCCCTCGCCCAATCGTTCTGCACGAGGACGAGAGAGCCAATCGCTCAATTCTCGGCCCAACTCGCCCAAATCCTCTGCGAAATCAGTCCGCATTGAGGACACATCATCCTCATCGGAAAAATCGAGCGCAGCTTCTACCTCAGCGGAAAAACGCAAAACCGCGCTGCGCCATTCTTCAACTTGGGCTGAGAAACCACCACCGGCCATGGCAATTGCAGCAGAGCGTTGCAATTCTGTTTCAGCGGAAAGCAGATCGGCCAAACCTTCTGCTTCGGCCAAATCAATCCGGCCATTGGCGAAAGACCGACGCGTAAATTCGCCCGGCTCTGCACGGCGCAAACCCATCATATCTTCCAAAGCGCCTTCAACCGCAGCAATCACCGCCCTGCCCCCGTGACAGTGCAATTCGGCCAAATCTTCGCCTGTGGCGGTGGCAGGGCCAGGGAACCACAGGACCAACGCCTCATCTAGCAATTGGCCATCAGCTGCCCTCAATTTGGCAAGAACAGGCTTTCGAGAAGGGATTTTACGGCCAGCAAGCGCGGTCAGTGCGCTGCCCGCCTGCGGGCCGCTGACGCGGATCACAGCAATAGCAGCAGGCGGTGCCCCGCTAGATAATGCGAAAATCGTATCGATCACAAGGGTCCGCCTCAGATAGGCTAAGTGCCACTTAGTCTTTCGACTTGCTGCTGGACGAGGATGAACCGGATGCATCCTTTTTCGAAGACGCGCTTGAGGATGCACCCTTCATCCCGCCTTCGACAAAGCTTTGGAACAATTTCAGCCCCACTTGGCCCATCGGTGCCAATTGCTCTGCATAGCCTTTGAGTTGGTCCGGGTTGGTCACACCCTTCATCGCTTTTGCCATGGTTTCGGCATACACACCATTTGGCCCAGTCAAATCAGGCAGGCCCAAGACATCACGTGCTTCTTCCGGCGTGCAATCAATTTCGATTGTAAACTTCATTTGGATGTCCTCTTCGATTGGCTTCACCCTCTATTTGGGTCGCTAGAGGCTTATAAGCAAGGCCGCACCTTGGCGGTGATGCGCAAATTGACCACATTCGCTGGCATCTTTAGGGCGATGCACAGGCAATTTTTCGCAGGAGAACACTGATGAGCGCAGCAATAGGTTTGAAGAAATGGCACGAAGTTGTCGAAGCTGGCAGTGATCCAGAGGCATTGAGCGCGATAATGGTGGAGGATGCTGTCTTCCATTCGCCCGTGGTGCACACCCCGCAAAAGGGCCGGCCAATCGTAGTGGCCTACCTCAGCGCAGCGGGACAAACGCTCGGCAATGATAGTTTTGAATATTTGCGCAAAATCGTGGACGGCAATACCGCCGTTCTGGAATTTCAGACCGAGATGGAAGGTATTGCCGTCAATGGTGTCGATATGATCACCTTCAACGAAGAAGGCCATATCACCGATTTCAAAGTAATGGTGCGCCCTTTAAAGGCGGTCAATAAAGTCTGGGAAATGATGGGCGCGCAGCTAGAAAAAGCGAAAGGCTAAGCCGCTTTTCGGCCCAAATCGCCCACAAACCGGGCGAATTCTGTCTGAAATTCATCAGACAGGCGAAGCGGTGACAATTTCTCATCGATTGCGGCCATATCTTCTGAGCAAAAGGCGTTGAACAGCCGCTTCATATTCCACGCTGGGAAAATACGCTCTTTGGTCACTGTTCGGCCCAAAACCCTAACTTTGGAATGACGATTGTCGCGCTCTAGCTTGAAAATCAATGCATCCAAGGAATCGCGCGGGCCCTCAACAATTTGGAAAAACTGCCCTGATTTGAACAGCAAAATACCCGTGATTTCACTTTCAGCATTATTGCGAGCAGATTTGGCAACGATTTGAAAGACATCGCTGCCGTCAATTCCAGCTGCAGCCTCGCTCGTATATGCCAGCAATTCCATCACGCGCTCCTTATCGAAGGCACAGTGGTAGCCGCGGCATATGAATTAAACGATAACAGCATGTTGTAAGGCGCAGCAAACTGTGCCGCGCCCTACAATTAGCATTTCAAATTACTGGTTCATATTCTCGAAGAAGTCTTCGTTGGTCTTGGAATCTTTCATCTTGTCGAGCAAGAATTCCATCGCGTCGATCGTTCCCATTTGCATGAGGATACGGCGCAGGACCCACATTTTCGACAGCTTGTCCTTCTCGACCAGCAGCTCTTCCTTACGGGTGCCGGATTTACCGACATCGAGCGATGGGAAGATGCGCTTGTCAGAGACTTTGCGATCAAGGACGATTTCAGAGTTGCCTGTGCCTTTGAACTCTTCAAAGATAACCTCATCCATCCGGCTGCCTGTGTCGATCAGCGCTGTAGCAATGATGGAAAGCGAGCCGCCTTCCTCAATATTACGCGCCGCACCAAAGAAGCGTTTCGGACGTTGCAGGGCGTTTGCATCCACACCGCCGGTCAAAACCTTACCCGATGATGGAACCACCGTGTTGTACGCGCGGCCAAGGCGCGTGATGGAGTCCAATAAGATCACAACATCACGCTTGTGTTCGACCAGACGCTTGGCTTTTTCAATTACCATTTCAGCGACTTGAACGTGGCGATTGGCAGGCTCGTCAAAGGTGGAGGAAATAACCTCCCCCTTCACGCTGCGCTGCATATCGGTGACTTCTTCGGGGCGCTCATCCACCAACAGAACCAGTAGGAACACCTCTGGGTGATTGTCGGTGATGGCCTTCGCAATATTTTGCAGCAGCACAGTTTTACCAGTGCGCGGCGGTGCAACGATCAGTGCACGCTGGCCTTTGCCCTGCGGCGAAATAATATCGATAACACGGGCGGATTTGTCTTCAACCGTTGGATCAAGCGTATCAAGCGATAGCTTTTCCTCTGGGTAAAGCGGCGTGAGATTGTCGAAATTGGTCCGAGTTCGCACGCGGTCAGGATCGTCATAATTGACCGTCTCAAGGCTGGTGATCGCGAAGTAACGCTCACCCTCGCCTGGCGCGCGGATTTCGCCTTCAACAGTGTCGCCTGTGCGCAGGCCCCATTTGCGGACCTGATTGGGAGATACGTAAATATCATCGGGGCCAGCAAGGTAATTGGCCTCTGGCGAACGCAGAAAACCAAAGCCATCTTGCAGCACTTCGATCGTGCCAATGCCCATGATGTTGGTGGTGTATTCTTCATCCTCGGCCAATTCGCGCAGAATGCTGAACATCAGATCCTGCCGGCGCATGGTGGAGGCGCCTTCGACGCCCAATTCTTCCGCCATAATGACGAGCTCTGCCGATGGTTTGGCTTTTAAGTCTTTAAGATGCATTTCGAGTGTATTTCCGTAATCAAAATTGAAGCGCGGCAGGTCTATAGTCGCATGTAAAATGGGACATATGGGCTTGGAGAAAGCAAAACCTGCTCAATTGCTGATGCGCAAGAGAGCCGTAGCCGTTGGAGAAGGGGTTACGCCTCGCAAAGCTGCGCGTCAAGAAACCTCTGACTTAGAAGGGGCGAATAACCACGAGGATAACGATCAGGATCAGCAGCAATCCGGGCACTTCGCCAAACAGACGCAGTTGTTTTTCGGTCAAAGGCCGCTCGCCTTGAACCATTTTCTTAGTCTGACCCACAAACCAACCGTGATAGCCTGTGAGAACAAGCACCAGCAGCAGTTTTACGTGGAACCAGCCTTGCGAAAACGCGCCTGTACTCACCGCCAAAGCAAGCCCAAGAACCCACACGATAAGCATACTGGGCGTCAGGATAATCTTGCGCAATTTGCCCATGCGCTCCGCCCATTTCGCCTCGCCATCACTGCCCGCTTCATGATCGAGCATGTAGATCGCTTGGCGCGGCAGCATGAACAGTCCCGCCAGCCAGAACACCATGAAAATGATATGACCCGCTTTGAGCCAGAGATAAATCATTGAAAGATATTCCTGCATGATGAACGCTATTTAAGAATGGTTGCGAACTGCATCAAGCAATTCTTCGACATGAGCAATAGGCGTAAATTGCCCGATACCATGCCCCAGATTGAATACATGGGGCCTATCTTCAAACGCATCGAGAATGGCGCGGGCTCTGTCTTTCATCGCATCACCGCCTGACATCAGCCGCAAAGGATCAAGATTGCCTTGCACTGGCATGCCCGAAGGCAAGACCGAATGCGCCCATTTTGGGTCAACTGTCTCATCCAAGCCGATCGCATCGACCCCAGTTTCATCCGCATAAGCCCTGAGCTTTGCTCCTGAACCCTTTGGGAAGCCTATGACGGGGGTATGAGGGTGCGAGGCCTTTAATGCCGCTGTAATCGCCGCATTGGGCGCAATCACCCAGCGTTCAAACTCATCAGGCGCCAAACTTCCAGCCCAGCTATCGAACAATTGCACCGCTTCTGCGCCAGCATCAATCTGTCCGCGCAGATATGTGATCGTGGTTTGCACAATCGCATCGATGATCGCAGCAAAGCCCTCTGGATCGCTATAAGCTAGCTCGCGGGTCACATGCTGATCGCGGCTGCCTTCACCTGCCACCATGTAAGTCGCAACCGTCCACGGGCTGCCCGCAAAGCCGAGCATTGTGACGCCTGGATCAAGTCTTTCGCGGCACAGGCGCACAGTTTCGTAGATTGGATCAAACCGTTCCGGTTGCGCATCAAAGCTATCCAGCGTCGCATCCACCAAGCGCGGCGATAATTTTGGCCCTTCGCCCGCCAAAAACTCCAAGCCTTGTCCCAATGCATGCGGGACAATCAGAATATCAGAAAACAGGATCGCACCATCAAAACCAAAGCGCTTAATAGGCTGGAGAGTAATCTCTGCGGCGGCCTCGCTATCATAAACAAGCGCGAGAAAACCGCCCTTTTCTGCCCGCAATTCGCGATATTCAGGCAAATACCGCCCTGCTTGCCGCATCAACCAAATGGGAGCTTTTTTAGCGTGCGTTCCGCACAAGGTTTCAAGAAGCAAGCCAGGCATCGAGAAGAGATCCAATCAATAAATATATATATTTATAATAAGAATGTAGGTGTTGTTGGCCCTGTGGATTTCGGGGACAAGTGCCTACTGCCCGATTTGTCCCGCATTGAACAGAGCTTTCACAGAAGCGAATCGCTGCTTTCATTGAGTCGAGTCATAGTTTTCCTTGCTATCCCCAGCCTGTCGAGAACACACTTATACAGTCGTCAAACAGACTCAGAAAATCACCATAATGGGCATGAATTGGACACCTCAACTTGTCGCCAGACTTTTCCCGTGGTTTATGGACTGAGTTCTCCACAGCCGGTTAGGCGCTGAGCCAAACTCCAATTGAGGCCTCCTTATGCACCGCCTTCACCTGCACCTTGTCTCTGATTCCACCGGTGAAACGCTGGAGATGATTGCCAAGGCTGCGCTGGCGCAATTTGAAGATGCAGAGATCATCAGGCACTTTTGGCCAATGGTCCGCTCAAAGCAACATCTGGACCGAATTGTCCCCGATTTGGCAGCCAATCCGGGACTTGTTCTATTCACTTTGGTCAATTCTGAAACGCGTATGCGGCTGGAGGATCATTGCCGCCAAATCGGCCTGCCCGCGGTGCCGGCTTTGGATGCGGTCACATCAGCATTGGAAGCGCAATTGGGCCAAGAGGCGCATGGCAGACCGGGCCGCCAGCATTTGATGGATGAAGCATATTTTAAGCGGGTCGAGGCGATCCAGTTTACCATTGCTCATGACGACGGGATTGCTTGGGAAAATTGGGAGCAGGCTGATATCGTTCTGGCGGGTGTTTCGCGCAGCTCGAAAACACCGACCAGTATTTATCTCGCCAATCGCGGCTATAAAGTTGCCAATATTCCCATAGTTGTCGAGAGCCCGCCGCCCAAGGCTTTGTTTGGTTTGCGCCACCCCATGGTCGTGGGCTTAACAACCGCACCCGAACGCCTTGTCCAGATCAGGCGCAACAGGCTTTTGTCGCTGAATGAAGGCACAGAGACATCCTATGTCGACGGCGATCATGTGAAGGATGAGCTGCAATTTGCCCGCCGAATGTTTGCCGATAACGGCTGGCCGGTTATCGATGTCACGCGGCGTTCGATTGAGGAATCCGCAGCGGCGATTATCCGGTTGGTTCAACAGCGTGAACGGCGGCAAAGCTCTGAGGATGGTCAGACCAAAAAGACCGTGGACGGGGCCGCGAAACCGATATGATGATCTTGGCTTCCAAAAGTGCATCGCGCCGCGCAATGTTGGATGCAGCG
>JALZVZ010000278.1 GCA_023299945.1 Altererythrobacter sp.
GGCCGGTTCCAAAGGCGGTACTGATTGTCCATAAAGACGGTCGGCTCGATGAACACGCAAGGAATGCCTGTGGCTTCCAAAGCGCCCTCAATATCGCGCCTGCCATCATGGGCGGACAAATCCAAATCATGGTCCGCCACAAAACAGGCGGTGTTGAACACGATCTTCTTTAGGCCTGCGCGTTTTGCTCCCTCGGCAACGGCTACGCCAAAGCTAGCAGCGCGTGCGCGGTCAAATTCAAATGGCAAATGGAAGGCAGCGGCATCTTGGCCCTCAAAAGCCTGCGCCATCGCATCGGCATCAGTGATATCGGCATGCACAGTGGGTAAATCAGGGAAAAGTGTGGCCGCCATCGCATCGGCGCGCCGCACGCCTGCCGTCACTTGCATGCCCGCCTCCAGCAATTCTGCCACAAGCGGGGTACCCTGATCCGCCGAGGCGCCAAGGACGCAGACTTTTTCGATTGTCATAATTTGAGCTGCCCTAGCTTGCTTCAGCAGCAATTTGCGCCGTGTCGTAATAATGGATGCGGTGTTCTTTCAACAAACCATCCTCGAACCGCCCGGCCTCGCATAAGGTTTGCGTGATGGGCTCTCCTGTTTTGGTGGAATTGACCGTAAGGCTCAGAACAATAACGCCCCATTCCTTGCCGCCGGTTACATCGTGAATTTCCACTTTGGCCTCTGGCCATTGGCTATACATTGCAACCGCAACAGTTTGCAGAGCGTCCTTACCCTTATATTCCCCGCCAAATGGAAGCGAGGCCGCCTCATGTATCACTAAATCGGGATGCATACATTCGGCAACTTCATCCCATTTGCGTTCACCAGCCAGTGCATAAATGCGGCCCAAAAGCTCACCGGGACTAGCGCCAGTTTCAGCGCCTAGGGATATGTTGTCTGCTGCCATTTAAGCAATCGTCCCGATCAAATCGCCGACCTTATAGACAGAACCTTCCTCGCCTGTCGGGTGGATGGTTCCACTGGACTGCGCCTCAATTTCTGTCGTGCTTTTGTCGGTTTCAACGGTGTAGATGATCTCACCCTTTTCAACCGCTTCACCGTCGCCGAACATCCATTCGACAAGGGTCATGGTGGTTGCGCTCATCCCAAGCTTGGGAATGCGGATTTCATTCGCCACTGTTTAGCCCTTTCCAACCGAAGCTTTGATCTGCGCCACAAGGTCAGCTTTTTGCGGAATCCATGCTTGCTCCAAATGGGTGGCGAACGGCACGGCAGAAAATGTGCCGCCGATCCGGCGCACGGGCGCTTTCAGATTGTCCCAGCATTTTTCTTGGATATTGGCCGCGATTTCAGCGCCTGTACCAAACGGGCGAACCGCTTCGTGCAAGGTAATCGCGCGGCCGGTTTTATTGACCGATGCCAGCACGGTTGCCTCATCATAAGGCGCAATCGTGCGCAGATCGATGACCTCGACAGAAATGCCTTCCTTATCGAGCTCGCCTGCCACTTCCAGCGCGTCCAAAACAGTACGGCCATAAGTGATGAGCGAGATGTCCGTGCCTTCTTTGGCAACTGCCGCCTTGCCCAATGGCACGCGGTAGCCCGGGCCTGGATCTTCGGATTGAAGCCCGTAGCAAAGGATGTTCTCGATAAAGATCACCGGATCATTGGCATCGATGCTGGCGCGCATCAGACCACGCGCATCGGCTGCATTAGAAGGCGTTACCACATGGATACCGGCCACGTGAGCAAACCATGCCTCCAGCATATCGGAATGCTGCCCGCCAAAGCCAACGCCCACGCCCGTGGTGGTACGAAGAACCATTGGGCACGGTGTTTGCCCGCCGCTCATAAAGCGCAATTTGGCTGCATGATTGACGATTTGGTCCATACAAACGCCGACGAAATTCATCAGCATAATCTCGCAAATCGGTCGCTGTCCCGCCAGTGCTGCACCAACGGCTGCACCGACAATCGCGGTTTCGGAAATCGGCGTGGCGCGAATGCGGTTCTCGCCATATTTTTTGGACAAGCCATTGGTGATTTTGAAAACGCCGCCGCCCTGCTTGTCAGAGACATCTTCGCCGAGGCAGAAGACGCCATCATCTTCGGCCATGGCTTCGTCGATGGCAAGATTGAGGGCCTGTGTCATGGTAATTTGAGCCATTAGGAAACATCCTCCAGCACGTCTTTGTAGATTTCATCAGTGCTCGGCAAATCAGCGGCCAGAGCATGTTCAACCGCTGCGTCAATTTCCGCGTCGATCTTGGCGACAATGCCGTCCAATTCCTCTTCGGTGAACTGGCGCTCCAGCATCACTTTGCGCAATTTCGGCAGTGGGTCCTCCTTGGCCATTTCTTCCAAATGCTCAGGCGGCATGTAAGAGAAATCAGAGCCAAAGAAATGCCCCATCATGCGGTAGCACATGGCCTCAACCAGAACGGGACCCTTGCCGCTGCGGGCGTGTTCAACCGCCTCTTCCATCGCGGGATAGACTTCATTGACGTTATTGCCGTCGACTTTCAAACCCTTCATCCCGTAGCCAGCAGCGCGGCTAGAGATATCGGGGCTGTCAGTGTGATCGGTGAATTTCGTATGCTCGCCATAGCGGTTGTTTTGGCACAGGAAGATAATCGGCAGCTTATAAAGCTGGGCCATATTCATCGCTTCGTGAAAGCCGCCAATATTGGCCGCGCCATCGCCAAAGCTGACGAGAGTGACTTTCCCATCGCCATTGTTTTGACTGGCCATGGCAAGACCATTGGCAATCGGCAGCCCGGAGCCGACGACGCCGGTCGTGACCATAATGCCAGTGTCAGGATCGGTGATGTGCATCGTGCCGCCCTTGCCTTTGCACGTACCAGTTTCCTTGCCGAGACATTCACCCCACCATTTCTCCAGCGGAATGCCCTTGGCGGTTTGCTCGCCTTGGCCGCGATAGGTGCAGACGACGTAATCATCCTTGTCCAGTGCTGCCATGGCGGCGGCTGAGACCAATTCCTGCCCGCGCACGCAATAATACATGACGGCAACTTTGCCCTCCATCAGGAGCGCACGAAATTTTTCATCCGTGCGGTTCACTTTCATTGTCCGTGTGTAGACATCGAGGAGCTTGTCGCGTTCTATCTCAGCCATAATGTAGCGCTTTCATCTGAAGGTGTTTGGTGTTGAGGCCGCGCCGTTTGAATGACGCGGCCCGAAAATTATGCGCTTAGAATTGCACGCGCTGCGTAAAGCCGCCGTCGATCACAATGTTCGATCCGGTCATATACGGCACTGCGGGGCTGGCGACAAAGACGATGCCCTTGCCCACTTCCTCATCATTGCCGAACCGGCCCATCGGCATTTTGGCCAGCACGCCCTCATACAATTCCGGCATAGCGCCCTTGATCATTTCCCAATTGCCGCCGGGATATTCGATCGCGCCGGGGCTGACCGTGTTCACGCGGATGCCAGATGGCGCCAGCGCTTGGCTTAGCTGCGAACCGTAAGTGATCAGCGCAGCCTTCAATGCGTTAAACGGATTGGGACCGATGAAGGTTTCAAGCGCCGCTGTGGAGGACATGAAGATGATTGAACCGCAGTCAGATTTTTCCAGATGCGGGGTTAGCACTTCGACGCCATTGGCAGCGCCCAGAATATCCATATCGAGGCCGGCCTGCCAGTCGCCTGTGCCGCCGGTGCCGCTGGAGCTGGCTGTGTGAACAAAGATGTCGCAACCACCAAGCTCGCCTGCAGCCTTTTCAAGCCATGCTTTATACGCGTCACCGCCAGCAGCCATGTCGAACACTTCGGCAAAGACCTTGCCATCGCCGGCCGCATCGATTTGTTTTTTTGCGGCCTCAATCTTATCATCCTTGCGGCTGAAGAATGCGACATGCGCGCCTTCCTTCGCAAAATGCGTGAGCGCAGCGAGGCCCAGCCCGTGCGCGCCGCCGTTCATGATGACTTTCTTGCCTTTAAGTCCGAGATCCATAGCTGCCTTCTCCCAAAATGAGTTTTCGTTGGAATAGGGGATAGCGAAGCATGGCCCGCTCAAACATCGTCAAAAATGGGGGTATGGCGAGATTGTTTGGTGCGGGTGGCGAGACTCGAACTCGCACGATCTATAGGATCAGGGGATTTTAAGTCCCCGGCGTCTACCATTCCGCCACACCCGCTCGCGCCTCTCGGGCCGCAAACCAGCAGCGCTTTAACCGGCTGAATTGGTAACAGCAAGAGCGTTAGCCAGAGTGGTGCACCAATCCCGCTAGCCCGCGCGCCCTGAGGCTATTCGCCGTTAAGCTTGCGCCGGATTTCCTTGCCCGCCTTGAAATAAGGCACTTTCTTTGCCGGCACGCTGACCGCCTCGCCAGTGCGCGGATTGCGCCCCTGGCGGGCTTCGCGTTCACGCGTCGAAAACGCACCAAAGCCGCGCAGTTCAACACGTCCACCTTCAGCCAGACGTTGTGATATCTCGTCGAAGAAAATATCAACCACTTGCTCAATTTCCTCTGCGCGCAATTCTGGATTATCGTCCTGCAGGGTTTGGAGCAATTCAGATCTAATCATTACTATCTCCCGGCCGCGCCACCTTTGCGACCGATTGGGCGGGGCCTAACCCCTGATGCATAAAAGTTTGCCGTGCCGCTTGGTCCAAAGCAATCATGGCGTTCATGTAAGCATTGGTGCCAGAGGGCGAACCGTCCCGCAAGCAAGAGTTACGAATTATTTTGCGGATTAAGGTTAAAAACTCGCCCGTTTCTGCGGTTTTTAGCTGATCAATCAAACACCTTGCAGCAATTCGGAAGGTGAAATCCCTAACCGGCCTATTCGCTCGCGCAGCTCTGGCCATTCCTCTTTTAGGAACTGTTCGCGCTCCGTGACGCGCAATCGTTCCGCTGCGCCGGCCACCACATACATGCCGACGCCGCGCTGCACCTCGACCAAACCATCGCTTTGAAACTGCTGATAAGCTTTCGCCACCGTGAGCGGATTAGCGCCGCGCTCTGCCGCCAATGCACGCACAGAAGGCAGCATTGCGCCTTCAGCATATTGCCCCTCAATGATGGAGGCGGCGATTTGATCGCGCAATTTTAAGTAGACGGGCCGGTTTTGGGTCATGGATGCTCTCACTGCAGGGTGCTCTAGTGCCATAATACAGCATGCCGCGTCAAGCGCGTGTCTTTTGCGTAACGCTCGCATCGGCAGCGCTAGGTCAGGCGGTTACGTGTGCAACTAATGCTTCACACATGAAATTTCGGCGCTAGTGTGCGCAATTATTGGAAAGGCCCGTGTTGCTTTTAGGGAGGCAACGCACAGCGCCTTAGGGATTTGAGGGACACGCACTCATGAATGAGTTTATTTTCACATTTGATTCAGCGTTCGAACTATGGACGTTTTGGATCGCAGTTGTTGCGCTGGCAGCATTCCTGTTCGGCGGGTCGTATGTTATTACGCGACCACAGCCAGAATTTGCCGGTCACCCCAAGGGACTGTTCCTGCTGTTCCTCGCTGAAATGTGGGAGCGCTTTTCCTATTACGGCATGCGCGCGCTGCTGATTTTCTATCTTGTCCAGCATTGGATGTTCTCCGATTCCGAAGCATCTGTCATTTATGGCGCATACACTGCGCTTGTTTATATTACCCCGGTCGTTGGCGGCTATTTAGCCGACCGCTATCTTGGGCAGCGCAAGGCGGTAGTGTTCGGCGCAGTCCTGCTCACTTTTGGCCACTTCTTTATGGCATTTGAAGGCAGCGGCGGACAGAATGATCCAATGATCAATATGTTCTGGCTTGCTTTGGCTCTGATCATTGTGGGTTCCGGTTTCTTAAAAGCGAACATATCGGTCATAGTTGGCCAGCTGTACTCGCGTACAGATATCCGCCGCGACCCTGCTTACACCATTTTCTACATGGGCATTAACGTCGGCGCCGCGACAGCATCGATTATCTGCGGCTTCTTGGGCCAGACCTATGGTTGGGAATATGGCTTTGGCTTGGCAGGCATCGGCATGTTGATCGGTTTGGTATTCTTCGTCCTCGGCAAACCTTTGTTGCTTGGCAAAGGCGAACCCAAAGACCCAGCCAAGATTGCTGGTGGCAAGGAATGGGGCATTTACGGCGCCGGTCTTGCGATGGTTCTATTGTGTTGGACAGCCATTCAGTTCCAAGAACTTGTTGGCATCGTCCTTGGCATATTCGGCGGCGGCTTGGTGCTATATGTGCTGTTCACTGCGGTCACCAAGTTGGCCCCGCAAGAGCGTGACCGCATTTTTGCAGCGATGTTTATGATCCTAACATCGATCGTTTTCTGGGCTTTGTTCGAACAAGCGGGCTCATCGCTCAACCTGTTTACAGATCGCCATGTCGACACCCAGGGTGTCAACGCATCCATGTTCCAGTCGATCAACGCGATTTACATCGTATTGCTGGCTCCAGTGTTCGCAATGATGTGGCAGAGCTTGGCTCGCAGGGGCGCTGAGCCATCAACGCCGATGAAGTTTGGCCTCGCCATTATTCAAGTGGGCCTCGGCTTTCTTGTGTTGGTTTGGGGTGCGGGCACGGTCGGCGTAAACGTGCCAACGCCGGTGATCTTTATCTTCCTGATCTACCTGCTGCACACAACGGGCGAGCTTTGCCTCAGTCCCGTCGGCCTGTCAGCGATGAACCGTTTGGCCCCTACACACATGGCGTCGCTGATTATGGGAACATGGTTCTTTGCCTCGGCATTGGGCAATTTTGCTGCTGGTCTGATCGCATCGGCGACCGGCGGCGAAGGCGTTGGCGAAGA